>JAYTCQ010000273.1:0-5712 GCA_043736395.1 Blastocatellia bacterium
AGCTCGTACTCCAAACATTGGAGTAATCATGAAAAAACTATTTATTTTTATCGCGTTGTTATCAGCTCTTACGTTATCAACCTTCGCGCAAACACCGCCGCCTGACAATCTTGTCTCGCCCGAAGTTCATCCCGATGGCAAAGTCACATTTCGCATTCGCGCTGCCAAGGCCAACGAAGTCACGCTCTTTGGCGATTGGATGGTCGTCGGAACGAAACATCCGATGAAGAAAGATACCGAAGGAATCTGGAGCGCAACCATTGGTCCAATCGAGTCCACAATTCATTTGTATTCATTTACCGTGGACGGCGTCACGATGGCTGATCCCGTGAATCCACGCATCAAATTGCGGCAACGCACCTCCGCGAGTTTGGTTGAAGTTCCTGCCAAAGGCGCGCCGTGGGAAATGCGCGACGTGCCGCACGGCAGCGTAGAATCGAACTGGTTGCGCACGACTGTCATCAACGGTGAGACGCGACAAGTGTTTGTGTATACGCCGCCTGGTTATGACAAGAATCCAAAGCAAAAATATCCTGTCTTGTATTTGCTCCACGGCAGCGGCGACACGGCAGAAAGCTGGACGCAGGTCGGTGCGACAAATTTAATTCTTGATAATTTAATTTCTGAGAAAAAAGCCAAGCCGATGATCGTAGTGATGCCGCTGGGTCACGCCGTTCCTTTTGGTTCGGCGCCTGAGATCGCGCGGAAAAATGTACCGTTGATGGAAGAGTACGTGTTGAAGGATTTAATGCCGTGGGCGGAGTCGAAATATCGCGTCGCCGCCGGACGACAGAACCGCGCATTAGCAGGGCTTTCGATGGGCGGCGGACAGACGTTCAACATAGGTTTTGCGCATTTGGATTTGTTCAGTTCGCTGGGTGTTTTCAGTTCGGCGACGCAGCCGGAATTCGCTGAGAAATTCAAAACGGTGCTCGAAGATGCGAAAGGTACGAACGCAAAATTGAATGTGTTCTGGTATGCCTGCGGCGACAAAGACCCTGTGTTTACGCGTGCGAAAGACACAGAAGCGTTGCTGAACAAACATCAAATTCGTCACACGTTTCGTCCAATAGCAAATGGCATGCATACGTGGCCGGTGTGGCGGCTGTGCATCAGCGAATTTGCTCCGCTCCTGTTTCAAGGTAACAAGCCTGGCGCGTAAATGAAGGGATTACGTTTAATTCAACTGAATTTTCAGATTGTTTAGAGTTACGCGTTCAGGCGTGAACGCGTAACTCTAAACAAGTACCCATCATTTCATCATTCATCGGAGTTTTATGAAGTTTAGAATTTATTTTATTGGGGGTTGGATATTGTGTAGCTTTGCGCTGATGGGGTTGGCGCAGGAGCATACGCAACAAAACGAAAAGAATCCACTTGCCGGAAATCCGACTGCCGTCGCGGCAGGTCAGCGATTGTATGAGCAGTCCTGTCAAACCTGTCACGGCGGCGAAGGGCGCGGCGGAGATCGTGGGCCGGCATTGGCAGGTGGAGCCTTCAAGCACGGCAAATTGGACGGTGAAATTTTTCTGAATATTCGCAACGGAATTCTCAGCACACAGATGCCTGGCTTCAAACGATTATCCAGCGATCAAGTTTGGCAGCTCGTGTCGTACATTCGCAGCCTCAACGTTGTCGCCGCCTCAACCAATGAAAAAACTCTTGGTAATGTTGCGTCCGGCGAATCCATTTTTTTCGGCAAAGCGAATTGTGCGGCGTGTCATGAAATCAATGCGCGAGGCAAAGGTATCGGGCCTGATTTATCAAGTGCCGGACGTTTTGCTGCTGACCTATTGAAGCAAAAAATTCTCGATCCGATGACGAACATGAATCCGACGCAGCGACGGCGACGTGGTGCCGGAACAAAAATCGCCATCGTCAAAACCAAAGACGGAAACACGATTCGTGGTCTCGTGCGCAGTGAAGATACTTACACGATGTTGCTAACCGATGTGACAGGAAAATTGCATCGCTTTGAAACCCAAAATGTCGAAGTGAAATATGAAACGGGTTCGCTGATGCCGACCGATTACGGCAAGCAACTTTCTTCACCGGAAATTCAAAATCTTGTCGCGTATTTGAAATCCTGCAACGGACGCGATTTTACCCAAACGGCTAATGCCGAAATTCCTGGCGGACTCACGTTTGATCGCATTCGCAATTCACAATCCGAACCGCAGAATTGGCTGACGTATTGGGGCGATTATCAAGGCAAACATTTCTCTTCGCTCAACCAAATTAACACAACCAATGTGAGCCAATTGCAAGCGCGCTGGGCGGTGCAAATGCCTGGTGATTCAATGCTGGAAGCCACGCCGTTAGTCATTGACGGTGTGATGTATACCAGCGGAATGCCCGGACAAGTTTTTGCACTGGATGCAAAATCCGGTCTGCAAATTTGGAAGTACGAACGCAAACAAAAGCAGGTGAACCCGTACGAATCCAATCGCTTCAGTCGTGGTGTAGCAGTGCTCGGCAATCGCGTATTTTTCGGCACACTGGATGCCGCGCTGATTGCGCTTGATGCGCGTACAGGGCAACCGCTGTGGGAAGTGCAGGTCGCCGACACGATGCAGGGTTACAGCATCACTTCGCCACCACTGGTGGTTAAAGACAAAATTATCGTCGGCGTCGCAGGCGGTGAATTTGGTATTCGCGGATTTTTAGATGCTTATGATGCAAAGACAGGGAAGCGATTGTGGCGATTTAATGCAACGCCTGGAACAGGCGAATTCGGCAACGAAACATGGAAAGGCGACAGCTGGAAATTAGGCGGCGGCGCGACGTGGCTGACAGGCAGCTACGATCCTATACTCGACACAGTGTATTGGACGTTCGGCAATCCTGGCCCTGACATGGACGCCGAAATTCGCAAAGGCGATAATTTGTTTACCTGTTCTGTTGTCGCGTTTGATCCAAACACGGGTACACGCAAATGGCATTATCAATTCACACCAAATGACGATCACGATTGGGATGCAAATCAGGATGTGATTTTAGTTGATCGCGTCTGGGAAGGTCAGCCGCGCAAGCTTTTAATTCAAGCGAATCGCAATGGTTTTCTTTACGTACTGGATCGCACGAACGGAAAATTCTTGATGGGAAAACCGTACGTCAAGCAAACGTGGAATGCGGGTTTTGATGAAAAGGGAAGACCGAAATTTTTACCGAATTCCAATGCTTCACTCGAAGGCAATGAAGTCTTTCCTTCGTTAGTTGGCGGCACAAATTGGCAATCTCCATCGTATGATTCTTCGACGAATTTGCTGTACTTAACGTTTGCAGAATCCGGCAACCGCTTCGTGCGAGCAGAGATGGCGTACGAGCCAGGCAAAGGATATTGGGGCGGACGTACGTTACCTGCGAGCGGTGAAAGCTACGCCGGAATTCGCGCGATTGATACGACGACCGGCGAGCGCAAATGGGAACATAAAATTTCACAAGGCTCACTCGCAGCGGGTGTGATGGCAAGTGCAGGCGGAATTGTTTTTGCCGCTACGCGTGAAGGAAATTTAATTGCTCTGGATGCGAAAACCGGGAAATCGCTGTGGCGATTTCAAACGGGTGGAACGATTGCTGCTGCGCCGATCAGTTATGCGATTGATGGCAAGCAATTCATTGCAGTGGCATCGGCAGGTGTGATGTATAGCTTTGCTTTGCCGGATGCGCGGGAGTAATACGTGTTCAGTAGTAAGTGCAGTCTTGGCGACTAAACCATGAACCATTATTAATTCGCAATTGTTCATTTTTAATTATTTCCCGAGAAAAATGCAGGCTTTATTGCTTAACAATAGATAATCAGAAAATGCCCAATTGACAATGTGGCAGTGGTGTAAAGAGTAGAATTTCCTCGATAAAATTATGAAACAAATTTTTTTAACCGCTTTATTTTTAATCCTCATCACTTCATCAATTCACGCCCAACAAGCGCAGGTGAATTTGGATTGGAACCCACACAAAAACATCGAAAATCTCGTCCCCTTCGGAGCGAATATTATTTCGCCTGAAGTGTCTGATGACCGGACGGTGACCTTCCGTGTCAAAGCTCCCAAAGCGCTGGAAGTTTCGATTGCGGCTGGCCCGTTAACACTCGCACTCGGCAAAGTCGGAGCCGCCATTCCCTTGCAAAAAGGCGAAGATGGCGTCTGGACATTAAAAGCTGGCCCCGTGAAACCAAACATCTATGTTTACAAATTAAATATTGATGGCGCGATTGTTCCTGACCCGAATAACACCGTCGCAGGCGTAGGCGATCAGCCGCCTTACAGCATGTTAGTTGTCCACGGCGACAGCCCCGCGTACTACGACGCGCGCAAGGTTCCGCACGGCGCCATCACGCGGCATATTTATCATTCCGATGTGCTGAACGGCGAACGCGAAATGTATGTGTATACGCCGCCGGGCTACAACGCAAAAAAGAAATATCCGGTGCTGTATCTGCTTGGTGGCAGCGGTGAAATGGCTGCGAATTGGGCTATCGAAGGGCGCGCAAATTTCATCCTTGATAATTTATTGGCCGAGGGCAAAGCCGTCCCGATGATTATTGCAATGCCTAATAATCAAGTCGTTCATCGCTCTCATCCCAAGCACGCTGACTTAACATTTAATTTATTCGGAGAAGAATTGCGCAAACACATCGTGCCATTCATCGAACAAAATTACAGCGTCCAAGCCAATCGCAAAGGACGCGCACTCGCAGGACTTTCGATGGGCGGACGCCATGCACAATTGACCGGATTCAAAGCACTAGATTTATTCGCTTCGTTTGGCGTGCTGAGCGCAGGCGACCCTGACACAGAAAAAAGCAGTGCGGAATTTTTGAATAATCCCGCGACAAACAAACAAGTGGATTATTTATTCGTTGGACAAGGAACCTTTGAAGACAAACCCTCAAGCCGCACGAACGTCTTTCACGACATTCTCACGAGGCACAAAATCAACCACGAATATTACGTCGGCGGCGAAGGCGCGCACGATTGGGGAACGTGGCGACATTTGCTCTACGCCAAATTTCTGCCCGGTCTTTGGCGTAAATAAGTTATTGCAGCAAACAGTCGTTGAAGAAATACGATCTGGATAAGCTCGTTCTGATCTTCCTCTTCCTTAGCTTTTTTCATTGCCTACGTGTGTGCGGCGATTCAAACATGCGGTGCGACGATCAATTCTTACCATCTTAAAATAATTACAATTGCACGAGAATCATCAGCATAATCAAGGTCAACTGGTTGCTGTTGCCACGCTGTTTTTTCATTTGTAAAATACACATTCATAAGTATTTGCAGCGTTAGTTATAGGTCAAGGCGAATTCCTGACCTGTTCCATTGCAATGAAAAGTTATTACGCACTTGTTATTGCTTCGTGAAAAGTCTCCGGTAAATTCTCGTTTGTCAAAGAACCAAAGAAATCGCTCCCGCGAAATGTTCTTTTAGAATTTTAGTCAACGTCACCGATAAGAGTCTGCTCTGTGCGAAAGCCAGAGTGGGCAAGTACTCACCGGCCTGTGTCACAAGCGTGATATGGCAGCGGGAGTCCCCGAAGAGACGAACGGCAAGTGGCCGATCTTCGATTGAATAGGTGCGAAGATCGGCTATTTTTTTAGCTGGTCTTCTTACTAGCAATAGTGCAGACAAAAATCAGGCGGCAATGGAGCCATAAGTCCTGAGTTCCTCGTAGCGAGGATGGTTATGAATGAAAGTCGGGTGCAAATCCAAC
>JAYTCQ010000274.1:0-9646 GCA_043736395.1 Blastocatellia bacterium
GTTGGATTTGCACCCGACTTTCATTCATAACCATCCTCGCTACGAGGAACTCAGGACTTATGGCTCCATTGCCGCCTGATTTTTGTCTGCACTATTGATCTATTACACCGTCAGATAAATAAATTCTTGACACGCGCTGAGCTTAACTGTAAACCACAGGACAACCCCTTTTGTGACAGCCCGCGTTGCAGTTCAATTTTAATTACACCCAGAGGAAAATTATGAAAATCAGAAATATATTCTTGTCGTTGTCATTGGTAGTTTTATTAGGCGCGAGCGCGCTGGCTCAATCAGGGAACGATGTCATGGTCAAAATTGTCGGCAAGGACGGCAAGGTAATCGCTACGAGTAATCTTGATCGGAACGGGAACTTTAATTTTCCTGATGTTCCGGCTGGCGATTACACGATGAAAGTTGTTGTCCAGGATTTTCACTTCATGCACGATAAAGGCTCGAATGGACAGAATTCAACGGGACGCAAAGGAATCACTCAATCGGGAATCAAGAAAAATGACGAAGTCGCGATTGCTGAAAATTCTGCGGCAAATACAGGCAGGATCAAAGGTTCGGTGACTCAAAAAATGAATGCGGTAGATCGCATCGCTGAGAATTCAGCAAACTCTGCCAGTGGAAAGACCAGTGATTATCATATCAAAATGCAAAATGTTGAGGCGGTTTCCGCCAGCGATATTTATATCAAATTTGATAGCATCAGCGGACTGGCTGCGAGTGATTTTTATTTAAAATTCAAAGGAGATTTAGTTGCTCAGGAAAAGGCGACTTCGGGCTTGAAGGATACGATGAAAACGCAGGTTAGAGTGGCGCAGCCGTCCGAAGTTCAAGTAGACAGCTGGAGCTGGGGAGCGTCAAATTCCCTGAGTTATAAAGCAGGCAGCGAACAGAAATTAAAAGATGGTGTAGAAGTGCAGATTTCAGTGAAAGAGAAAAAGAATATCGCCGGGCATGTGACAGTACTTAAATAAATTTGGATCGAACAAATAAATAAAAACAGCGTATCAATCAGTTGATACGCTGTTTTTATTTCTGAGAAAAATCCTCTTGCAGGGTAGCTTCGATTATTTGACATTAGCGACCTGGAGGTGGGCCGCCCGGCCCGCGGCGTTCTGGTTGTTCTGGCGTCATTCCAATTACGACTTCGAAGTTCGCCGTCAGCTCGCCGATTTTGGAATCTTTGAGTGGTTTGAACTCAGCTGCGACAGCCTGCTGCGCTTTCAGGTTGCGATAAATTCCATCCTTTTCATTTTGGGGAAATCCTTTGACGTACATCTGTGTCGTCAGCATTCGCTTGTCTCCTTGTTTCACGATCATGTGAATATGTGGAGTTCGTCCGGGATAGGGAACGGGCTTGATCGTGCGGAAATAATATTCTCCGGTGGAGCCGGTGACAAAGCGTCCAAAGCCCTGAAAGTTGGGATCGCGCTTTGCGGCATTATCGCTGCCCTGATGCAAATAGACTCCGTTGTTGTCGCATTGCCAAATTTCAACGACAGCGTTGCGGATTGGCTCACCTTTTAAACTGAGAATTCTTCCAGTCAAGTGAGTGATTTCCCCGACTCCCGGAGTAATTGCATCATTGATGTTAAGCAAATCATTGTCAGTGTCGAGCGGCAATTTTGTCGGGTAAAAAGGCCCTTCTGTTTGACGCGGCGTTTGTTGCAGTTGCTCGGCAAAAAATCCGGGTGTGAGCAGGACTCCCGCTCCGGTGACTGCGAAGGCTGAAGTACTAAGAAAATTTCTTCGAGAAAAAATCAAATGATCCTTTTGCATAATGGACTCCTTTTAGTCGGGGTAGCTTTAATTGATTATGCGGATATTGTTATCCTGAACGGAAAAATGTGCAATTCAATCCACTTTAAAAGTTAAAGTAAATCACTTTACTTAAAGACGCCTGAAAGTTTGAATTGATTACGAAGAATTATCGCTAACGTTCAGATTTGATTCTCGTTTCTCAGAATGTTACAACAATTACCTCATCTAAGCTTTGGTCTGTGGTTGCGGGTTGATAACTATCAACCTTAGTCCAGGGTAGAACAGGTCAAAGGGATCCACGTAAGGCTTATCTGTGGGAGCGAAATTTTCGCGTGATACCACAGATATAGAAGAGCATGGCTGTTTTTAGGAGTAAGACCTGCCGGTTGTTCCTTCAGGGATAAATTTTCACCGTGACCCGCCATACTCAAAGCGGGCAGCAGGCGAGTGTGGGGTCAAAGACCAGCGTCAGCAAAGTTTAGATGGTTTTAGTGGATGCTGGATGTTGGATCTTAGATGTTGGGCGAAGCCATGGGTTTCGTTCAATATCCAGAATCTAACATCCTGCATCTGTCATCCTTTTCTTATGAATCTCAACGATCCCCAAGCCATCCGGCAAATCCTGCTCGAATCTAAAACAATCGCTGTCGTTGGATTGTCTTCCGATCCGATGCGTCCGAGCTTTGATGTCTCGCGATATATGCAACGGCATGGCTACCGGATTATTCCTGTGACGCCGAAAGATGCTTCAGTACTGGGCGAAAAGGCTTATGCAAAAATTGCAGACGTACCTGAAAAAATTGATGTCGTAAATATCTTTCGACGCGCAGACCAAGCGGGAATTCACGTTGATGAAGCAATTGCGGCTGGAGCAAAAGCGGTCTGGCTACAGGAAGAAGTGATTGATGAAGCGGCAGCGCAACGTGCTTTAGATGCAGGACTTTTAGTTGTTATGGATCGTTGTTTGTTGAAAGAACATCTCAGATTAAAATAGTAAATTGAAAGTTCGAAAGTTGTATTAGCAGGGAAATAAAATTCAAGAAAGTGCTCTAACTTGGCGATAACAAATGTTTTTTATCACTGCTTACATTTCTAATAAAAGTACTAAACTTGCTGTGAACTATCTTGACATAAACTTAACACGATGTAAGAACCTTTAAGGAATTTGAATCAAAATTTTAGTTGAACGCTAAGTCGACAGGGAAATCCCTGCGGTGATTCCTTACTTTTCCGATCCTGACTTTAAGTCAAGATGGGTAGCCTCAGAAAGACAGTGGATGGGCAAATCAATCCAAAATGTCTTTTTTGGAGAGCGTGTCAGGAGTTTTCTGTAAACGGCGTGGCGTTAAGTTACTCACTGGGCCATTGCTGCCAACGATAAGCGATCTTCAAACAAGATGGCAAACTGTTGCAGTGCGGTTTCCAATTTCTGATCGGCATCTTCCATTTTTGACTGATGCGTTCCAAGCCCAAATACAACAAGGGACTCATCCCGAAAGTTTCAGTCGGAATCCTGAAGTTTGGCACCGGTGGCGGTGTTCGATTAATCATTACTCCGAACACCTATAAATGGTCAGGTATTCGTGGACTCCATAAGGTCGGCTTAACCTCGACTACTATTACCATTCCAATGTTGATTCCCCCGACTTGCTAAAAGTCGTGGAAATGAACATGAATGCAACTTAGTGATAGCCAGAAAGGCCGGAAAGCTTACGAACTTTCCGGCCTTTCTGATTTTCAAATACGTGCGGCTTGTCAGTAGCACGCGCGTGAGCAAGGGCTGCCTCGACAGTCCGCCCCTTCGGTGTCAACGAACGCCTTGCCGAAGCAGCCCTTGCTCACGCGCGGGCTACTGACACTAGGTCTCATCCAATTGAAAACCGCCATAAAAAAGGAAAGGCGCGCTATTTTTTATAGCGCGCCTTTCCTTTTGGCATACGTCTTCAACTTTGGCATTTCAGCGATAACACCATTTTCAAAAAGCCAAATCTAATTCCCCGATTTGTAAGAGGAATTTTCGAGTGAAACCTGACTCATAAAATGAAATTCATCAATGGGCAGGTCAATGCCAAGATGTTCCAAATCAATCAGGAAACGATGCACTGCCGCAATCGCATAATTTTTAAAATCCACCTCAGAATTGAAGCGAATCCTCTTTTGCAGCAGGCATTCCATTAACTCACCATAGTCCACATAAATGTGGTTATCTCTTCCAGCCATAATAATTTTCCCAAATAAAAAAATGACAAGTTACCAGAACGTATGCTTGGTAACTTGTCACTTTTAAAGAACCTGAAGAAGTTACACTAAGAAAAGCATCTCACGATACTTGGGCAAAGACCACAAGGTATCATCAACAATATTTTCTAGTTTATCGCAAACGTCACGTACTGCCAGCATAGCATCAGAAACCTGATACGCAAGGGCTGTCGCTTTCTTTTCAAGATTATCTACTTCAGCTTTTTCGACTGCTTTATCAAGTGAAGTTAAGGAAGTCTTTAACGCGGATATCAAATCAGCCACTTCTTGAACTTCGGCTTTTTGTGCTGAGACTGCGGGGCCTTCGCCGATAATTGAAGCAACATCTTTGACTGCGGCAACTAACTGAGCTTGATGCTTGTACGCCGCAGGAATGACGCAGGATAATGCTAATTCCCTTAACGCCGCGACTTCAATTTCAATGTCTTTGATGTAGCGCTCAAGTTCTAAATGGTAGCGTGATTCCAGCTCGTCAGCTTTGTATACGCCAGATTTAGTGAAGAGAGCTTTGGCTTCTTTGGTCTTGAGTTGAGCCAATGCTTCAGGCGATTTCGCCAGATTTAATAAACCGCGCTTAGCTGCTTCATCGCGCCACTCATCGGAATATCCATTGCCTTCAAAGCGAATGTCTTTGGTTTCAGTGACATACTCTTTGAGAATTTCCAAAATTGCTTTATCGAAGTCTTTGACTTTTTTGAGTCGTGCGGAAATGCGATCTGCAATTTCTGAAAGAGCTTCTCCGACCGCGGCATTCAATGTTGCCATTGGTGTCGCAGTCGAAACACTTGAAGCCACGGCGCGAAATTCAAATTTATTACCTGTGAAAGCAAACGGCGACGTACGGTTACGGTCCGTATTGTCTTTCGCGATTTCCGGCAACATGGAAACTCCAAGGCTGATAACTTGTTTTTCTGAAGTCGCGCCTTTAATTTTTCCGGATTCAATGTTGTCTAAAATACCTGATAAAGCTTGACCCAGAAACACTGAAATAATCGCAGGAGGAGCTTCATTCGCACCGAGCCGATGATCGTTGCCCGATCCGGCAATTGCGGCGCGAAGGATACCTTGATACTTATAAACAGCCTTCATCGTCGCCAATAAGCAGACAAGGAACTGTAGATTTTTCTCAGGGGTTGCTCCCGGCTCTAAAAGATTTTCTCCGGCATCTGTCGCCATTGACCAGTTGTTATGTTTGCCGCTGCCGTTAATTCCGGCAAATGGTTTTTCGTGAATCAGGAAAGTCAGATCATGACGTTTAGCGACGATCTTGAAAATTTCCATGACCAATTGATTGTGATCGGTGGCAACGCTGACGCTTTCAAAAACCGGAGCCATTTCGTATTGGCTCGGCGCGACTTCATTGTGGCGTGTTTTGACAGGAACTCCCAGCTTGAATAATTCATGCTCAGCTTCCTGCATAAAAGCCAGAATCCGATGTTTGATTGCGCCAAAATATTGATCTTCCAGTTCCTGACCTTTTGGCGGCTTAGCGCCAATTAATGTTCGTCCAGAAGCTACGAGATCAGGGCGTAAAGCATAAAATGCCGAATCAATCAGGAAATATTCCTGTTCAGGGCCAAGCGTTGAAAAAACGCGCGTCTCGCCTTTGCCGAAAAGTTTAAGAACTTTTTGAGCGCTGGCAGCTAAATATTCATCGGAACGAAGCAAGGGAGTTTTCTTGTCCAGGGCTTGTCCGTAATAGGAAATGAAAACCGAAGGAATGCACAGAGTTTTTCCGTTGGGCGATTCCATGATGAAGATCGGAGTTGAAGGGTCCCAGGCCGTATAGCCACGGGCTTCAAAGGTTGCTCGTAAGCCGCCGGAAGGGAAGCTGGAGGCGTCAGGCTCGCTTTGAATCAGTTGCGACGCATCAAAGCGTTCGAGTGGTTGGCCTTCGTCGCCAATGGTTAGAAAGGTATCGTGCTTCTCAGCAGTAATTCCGGTATTTGGCTGGAACCAATGTGAATAATGCGTCGCGCCTTGTTCAATCGCCCATTCCTTCACGGCGTGCGCCACGGCGGGAGCAATGCTTTGATCTAATTTTTTGCCAGCACGAACCGTCGCCACTAAGGAGCGATACACTACTTTCGGCAATTTTTCAGACATCACTTTTTGATTAAAAGTGTTGCAGCCAAAATACTCAGAAGCTTTGGAGCCATTCTTGAAAACTCGTGGGGTGCGCTTACTGACTTCTTGAATCGCCCATAAGCGACCTTGATTTCCTGAAGTACTCATACTATTTCGATTTCTCCGGTAAAGGGTGTTGTGTTGAATCTTGCACGGATTTCAGAAGAAAGCGGAAAAACGTACAAACTTGAATAATTAAAGTAATAAAGCAATTACGGGGTAGCAGATAAAACATTACCCATATATTAATGCAATCGCCTTGCCAGAAAAATAATTGCAGGTATGTTTTTGTAAGTCTTAGAAAATAAAGATAAATCTGCGAACGGTCAAGCTGGGATCGTATTTTTTATCGCTCCATAATTGTAGCTTATCATTAACCTGCTAACAAAAATGTAGCTTAGGAAGTAAGCTGCTTAAGATTCAGCGACTCACGTAATTTTTACCAGCAATTTAAGTGATTTAGGTCAATGAATTAAATAAATTTACTAGTATATAAAAAATATTAATACACGTATTATCCCGTTGCTTCTTCGGAGCAACGGGATTCATCTTTTCTATCGCTGTACTGGTTTATCGTGCAGTGTCAGCAGGCTACCTTAAAAGTCGTTCTACTGCAGTCTGTAATGATAGTGAATCCCGTTTATCGAATTATTTGAACCGATGACTGTCCACTTCATACTTTTGTACTTTGTAGCCCAGAATCCGCTCCGTCGTATCCAGCATTCGCGCCGCGCGCGCGCGGTTACCACGCGTAGTTTTTAAAGCATCCAGAATCATTTCTTTTTCAAAAGATTCAACTGCTTTTTCCAGGCTCATACGAGTTACGGTGCCTGATCCCTCAGCTGTTTGCAGGGTGGGGGGCAAATGATAACCGTGAATCACATTCCCTTCACAGACCAGCGTCGCCCTCTCAATTACGTTCTCAAGTTCGCGTACATTTCCAGGCCAGTGATAGCTCATGAGCATGTCAATTGCAGGAGTAGAAATCCGTTTGATACTTCGCGCGTTTTGTTTCGCGTATTTATCTAGAAAGTGATCAGCCAGTAATAAAATATCAGCCCGCCGTTCTCGCAGTGGTGGCATGAAGATCGAGAAAACATTCAGCCGATAATATAAATCTGAGCGAAATTGGGCATTTTGAACCGCAGTTTCAAGGTCGACATTAGTGGCGGCAATTAACCGGACATTCGCTTTGACGGTTTCAACTCCGCCCACGCGTTCGAATTCACGTTCCTGCAAAACTCGCAGTAATTTCACCTGCATCGCCGGAGACAAATCACCTATTTCATCTAAAAACAGAGTGCCGCCTTCGGCCATTTCAAAGCGTCCTTTTTTACGGGCGATGGCTCCGGTAAAGCTGCCTTTCTCGTGTCCGAACAATTCAGATTCAATCAACGATTCCGGCAGAGCGGCGCAGTTCACTTTTACAAAAGGCTTTCCTGCGCGAGGGCTGTTGTAATGGATCGCGTGTGCGATTAATTCCTTACCTGTGCCGGATTCGCCGCGAATTAAAACTGTGGTATTGGTATGCGCCACCTGTGCGATTTGTTCGTATACATCGCGCATTTCCTTTCCGGTTCCAATAATATTTCGGAAGTCGTATTTCGCTTGCAGTTCACGTTTCAGCAAAGTGTTTTCTTCGGTAAGTTGCGCTTTTTCCTGTTGAACCAGTTGCGAGAGACGCAGGCTCTGCGCGATCATCGTCGCGATAATTGAAAGCAGCTTGATAGAATCGTCATAATTTATGCCGACTCTAAAGGGGAAGGCGACCGAAATTGTCCCGATAGTTTTACGACGATCTTTAATGGGAACGCAGAGAAAAGATTCCTCACGCCCGGTTGATCTTTTCCTCGTGCGGAAGAGGAACATGGGTTCTTTGCTGACTTGAGGAACGATGATTGGTTTGCCTGTGGCAGCTACTTTTCCGGTGATTCCTTCATCAAGGCGGAAACGCCCACGCCGAATTTCAGTATCAGTCAAACCGTGAGCGAAGCGGATTGAAAGATCACTGCTTTTTTCATCAATCAGTGAAATCGCTCCGTGTTTCATGCCTAATTCGTGATCAAGGATTTCCAGTACTTTTTCAAAGGCAACCTTATAATCGAAAGTTGATCCTAGCGCCTGACTGATCTCAAGCAAGGCGGAAAGTCGTCTAATTTGTATAGCGGTTTCTTCCAAAATATTTCCTATCTGACAAAAATGTGTACTTGAACCATAAATATAACATTTATGTAGGAATTGGTAAAGCCGTCAAAGTCGTTGGTATTGTCTTTTACGCGCTGATGCGTAAAATATCTAATTGAATTTATTTATTAAAGACTGTCAATAAGGAGTAAAACAAATTTGTATCGTAATTTCATGCACGACTGGGAGCGCCGCTGCCACGACAAAGACGACAATCGCATCATTCGACCATTTGATTGGGGATTAGAATTTATTGGACAGGAACATAACTCATTTCATTCAAATCAAAACGGTTCAGCACAGGCATTATCTCCACAAGCAACCATTGAAGAATTTAACCGGAAAACAATCGCGAATAGTGATGATTTTTTTCGTCCCGCGCCAATTTCTGATGACACTTTTGATTTTGATGGACATTTCTTAAGGTTTCCCAGTTCCATCGAAACAATTTCTCCAGCAAACAATACGGTTTATGCGCGTTATTATCCGGCGCTGACCAGAGATGGCAAGCCTTCGGATCGAGCTGTGATTATCATGCCGCAATGGAATGGAGACGAAAATGCGCATATTTCGATTTGCAAGGGCTTAAATTTTTTTGGTATTTCGGCGTTGCGTTTGAGCTTGCCTTATCACGATTGGCGTAAACCACCGGAACTTGAGCGAGCAGATTTTATGGTCTGCTCAAATATTGGTCGCACGATTCAATCCATCAGGCAAGGTGTTCAAGACGTCAGACGTTGCGCCGATTGGCTGGAGTTGCAAGGAATTCGAAAAATTGGCGTCATGGGAACCAGCGTCGGATCCAACGTTGGATTCTTAAGTTTCACGCATGATCAGCGTCTCGCGGTTGGTGTCTTTAATCACGCTTCTTGTTATTTCGGAGACGTCGTGTGGCAGGGAATTACGACTGCGCATATTCGCAAAAGTCTGGAAAATGAAATGAATCTTGAACAGGCGCGACAGGCCTGGTTGACGATTAGTCCCGGTGCTTACCTCCAAAAATTAAGCAATCATCAACGTAAAGCCAAAATTATGGTCGCGCGATACGATCTGACTTTTCCTTTCGATTTGTCGCAACAACTACTCGCTGACTGCGCTGAAAATAATGTAAAAATTGATTCTGTTATTTTGCCTTGCGGACATTATACCAGTGGGAAATCTCCGTATAAATTTCTGGTTGGATACCATATTGTGAGTTATTTCGTGAAGGAATTGAAATCTTGAATTCAAGAAGTAAGTGCAACACCTAGAAGCCAGAAAAGAGTAAGACATTTGATTTCTCTCTTTCATGGCGTCATGAAGGAGT
>JAYTCQ010000275.1:0-8207 GCA_043736395.1 Blastocatellia bacterium
TATTTCATGCAACTCCTTCATGACGCCATGAAAGAGAGAAATCAAATGTCTTACTCTTTTCTGGCTTCTAGGTGTTGCACTTACTTCTTGAATTCAAGAAACCCATGAAGGATGAAAATTGGTCATTATCCACCTGGGCGCCGGCGTGCGACATCTACGAAAACGAGAATGAAATTGTCGTCAAAGCCGAGCTACCGGAAGTCAAAAAAGAGGATGTGCAGGTCGCGATTGAAAACAACGTTTTGAGCATTCGCGGCGAACGTAAATTCTCGGAAGAAACGAAACAGGAAAATTATCACCGGGTCGAACGCAGCTACGGTGAATTTATGCGCAGCTTCACACTGCCGAGCTTTGTGGATGCTTCCAAGGTCAACGCCGAATTCAAAGACGGTCTGCTGCGCGTGACGATGCCGAAGCGCGAAGAAGCAAAGCCAAAACAGATTGAAGTGAAAGTGAAATAGGGGAGCGCGATGATCCGCTCACCTTGGGGTTTCGGTCGTGATTGAAAAGAAATTTGACTGAAACCCACTTGGGAGTAGGGGGGAAGTGACGCTCACCACGTTTCCAGTCATTGGTGCTTGGGGAGTTGCCGATGGCTGGGAATGTTCTCCCCCTTTACTCCGCTGGAATTGCCCAGAGTGAAATATGCAAAGTCCTAAAAAATATACCAATCAGACTTTTACAAAACGAGTAGACCACGAAGCGGGCAGTCATCGCTCCAAAAAGGCAATGACCGAACCAGCGGTCTGTAAAATATGCGGTGATGTGTATGCGGATCGTCGCTGGTCAAAACCGAATGCCGATAAACATAGCGAAAAGCACCCGCATTTCCGTGCCGCTACAGTGGTCGTGTGCCCGGCTTGTAAGCGAATTGCCGACAAGATACCGAGTGGTTATGTGTATCTCAGCGGTGTGTTTCTCACTGAGCATTTCGAGGAAATCTCCAGGCTCCTGCATAACGAAGCCGAACGCACCTTGGAAGATAACCCGATGGCACGCATTATGGAGTCGAAGAAAAAAAAGACAGGTGAATTAACCATTACAACCACGACGGAACATCTGGCACAGCGCCTTGGTCATGCGCTTGAAAAAGCCTACCACGGCGATGTCCGCTATGACTTTTCGCACGAAAATAAATTGGCACGGGTGTATTGGCAGCGCGATTAATAAATAAGAAGGTAGAGCAATGACTGATAAATGCGAACATCGGACTTGTCACTGTCCAGCCCACATGGAGAACGAATACTGTAGTGATTATTGCGAAACCGCCGCGGACGATTTTGAAACAGGGTGTCATTGCGGACATCCTGAATGTCAATTGGCGCATACCTGGGTTCCCGCTGCCTTTAAAGAATCTGTAGTTCATATTGAGGAGTAACCCACTACGAAATCCAGCTAAATACTGGAGAAAATGTTATCTGGCGTGACGAAAGTGAAGCCTTAATTTCTTCGTCTTTCCTCATTCGTTCCGCTATTTTTGAAATCGCGTAAATTTAGTATTTGTAAAAAAATATGAGGAGGAATTAATCATGAAACCAAAAATGCAAACCATGGCAGATAAAGAGTTACGTCAGATCGTCGAACGTCATATGGACTTTGCTCCGGATGTGCCATCTGAAAAAATCGGAGTGGCCTCCGCCCACGGTGTCATTACACTGACCGGATATGTTGATTCGTATGCTGACAAATTTGCAGCGGAAAAGGCTGCCAAGGATGTTTTCGGTGTCAAAGCCGTAGCCAATGACATCGAAGTGAAAGCCGATGCGGAAAAAAATGATCCAGAAATCGCTATCACAATTGTTGATGTTTTACATCGGGACATCAGAGTGCCCGATGCTCGCATTAAAACCACCGTCAAAAAAGGATGGGTCACTCTGGAAGGCAAAGTGGACTGGGGCTTTCAGCGTGAAGCGGCGGAATCTGCGATTCGTTATCTGGGCGGCGTTCGTGGCATCTCGAACAACATCGAAGTCAGACCTAAAGTCACGGCTTTGGAAGTAAAAGCAAAAATTGAAGATGCGTTACGTCGGACCGCCGAAGTTGATGCGCGACGCATTAGTGTGGAAACGAATAATGGCATGGTGACGCTCACTGGCGGCGTTCGTTCCTGGATGGAGAAAACTGAAGCGCAGCGAGCGGCCTGGAGCGCTCCGGGTGTTGTCAATGTCGTCAATAATATCGAAATCATGCCTTGACGCAGCAGGCATTGAATGAAATCGCCGCCAACCCTTTTGGTTAGCGGCGATTTTTTTTATCAAAAGATGAATGGGCAAAGGCACGAGGGATTAAAGGCTATACGATTTACCGGTCAGTGAATTGAGCATTCTCCACCGCCAGATACTTTCAAATTTTGGGTGAACTTTCGGCTCGTTATTGGGCAACTGCAAATGAACGTGAAATAACGGCTGGTTCCGGTTGCTCGACCTCTTCCGGCAATGCGATTTGGATCACATCTACCTGAAGGCCTGGCTCTAATTTTTGCAACAGAATTTCCCGTCCATCGGCAAAGCGAAATGCATCACGATACTGGTTTGCATTAGCGCTTAATTGAACAAAGGACACTTTTTCTACAGGCTTAAGTTGAAAATTTTTTTGTCCTCGTTCAGAGATATTTCTCAGAAATAATGTTGCTCCGGGAGGCACGCAGACCGCCGGAATATTGCACACATCTTCAACCGTAAACCAGGCTTTGATTCGCTTCCAAAAGGGCAAGGCAGAAACTGCATCTTTGGCCTGTTTCTCAAGCAAAAGATCAGGTTGGGAAACCAGCCCTAAAGTCGAAGAAGGAAAACGATGAAGCACTAATTTTTCACCGTCTTCCGCTAAACGAGTTTTGTAACTCATCAAAGAATAATCACACATACCAGACCTCCTTAACGTTAAATTTGAAAAACCTGATTGACCTAGCCGGAACGAGTTGCTGAAGGAGCTGTTCTGGGAATCGGAATAGTGTCACGCCTCTCACAAGACCTGAGTATAAACAGGCTGAGCATCAGCGTGAGTATGAATATTCCTGTTAATCTTAGCTTCATAGCTTCGGCTCCGGTATTAAAGGTTAGAGTCTAAGATATATGCAATTATTATGCCGCTACGCAAATCCACTATCTCCACATTAGACCAGTGTCAGAAGGTGAAAAATTTACCCCTTATTGCGTAAATTTTCGCATTCAAACTTACTCTAATGGCCTGCAATTATGATTTCATTAATTTGGGATTTTGCGCTCAGCTTGCAGGTGACAATCTCTACCGAAAAATAATGTGTAAAAAGTGCCAGGTATTTCGCACCAGATGCATGGTTTTGCGTAATTCCTGCCAGACTTTTAAATCTGCATACATTTGAACACGCAAATTATTTGGCAGGAATTCTCGGTTCATTTTTTTTTAGCATATTGTTTGCCACTTGATTAAGCAAATTATTTAGGAGGGAAGATTCATGTTAGTCGAATTACACATCACTCCGCTTGGACGCGGGACACATTTGGGACAGGATTTGGCAGAAGTTTTAAAGCTCGTAGATGAAAGCGGATTGCCCTATGCTCTGACGCCGACGGGAACCTGTATTGAAGGTGAATGGGATGAAGTGATGGCCCTTGTCAAAAATTGCCACGAGCGAATGCGAACAATGGCGACGCGGGTGTTAACGACTGTACGGATTGACGATGAGTCAGGCGCAAGCAACAAACTTATGAGCAATGTTTCATCAGTCGAACACGCGGCAGGCCGTCAGTTCAAGCGCGCTTGAGGAACACTGTCGGATTGAGGATTTTGGATGGCGAGTTTTTTGTGATGCGCATGGTGAAGTTGAGAAAAATTGTTAGAACGAAGAGTAGAAATAATTTTGACTTCCTGGCTTCCTCATATGTCGCAGAGCGACAATTGAATTTAGCTACAAAAAATCCGATTCAATGACAATTTTCAAAAGCGCGAATTAGCGAAGTGGCCGTGAAGTGAATTTTGATAAACGCATTTTAAGCTAATATCCACGCACCTAAAACGCATTTCCCTTAATGTAATACATGCGATAGTATGACTGCGCTAAGCGGTAATCACTGGAAAATTGATAGGACTTAATATCGCGTGGCTGGCGCTAACTTCCAGCAGGGACTGACTTAGTATTTTCACAGGGTAACTTAGAGATTGATATATCAGCACTGGAAAAAATAATATGTATTTCCAGGCAGTTGGGTGAACCTGTCCATGATTAGGCAAACAGAAGCATCAATCAAAGTGATTCCGGCGAAATCGGTGGCGCAGGCCACGCAGCAAACCACGACTCCAACGATTGTTTCAGCGTTGAAGCGATTGCCGGAAAAAGAGGGAGGACGAACGTTACTATTGCATGAATTAGTCTATCTCTTACACGAAGATTTCTCAGCTGCTCCTGTCATCGTATTCCATCAAAATTCAGGCTGTGAGTTTTTGCCTATTGCTTATCTCGGTTGTGATGAGCAACAAGCCACCGCACTTTCATGTCTGATCGCAGACGACGAAAAGAGGCGCAATCAGGGGAAACTTTTTTCATTGTTCGCGGATACTGATGAACAACTCATGCTGTATATCGGGAAGCACAGCCAGGAGCTGACCGATATGCTGTTGAATTTGTTGATTCGCGAACTTAGAACCAGGCTGGAGCGGGATCGCTGGTTTCCGCGCAAGGTAGAAGCATCCTCTTCTCCGGTTGCATTGCCCCCCCACTTATTGCTTCCCGGAATGGTGTATCGTGACGACGCCATTCGCAAAATTGTGGAGCAGATATATAGCCTCCGCACCAGCGACATTCCCATTCTGATCACCGGAGAAACGGGCACTGGAAAAGACCTGATCGCGAGGGCGGTACACACCCTCAGCAGCCGGGCGAAGCATTCATTTATTCCTTTCAATTGTGCCGTCACACCGCGTGAGTTGATTGAATCCCAACTTTTTGGACATCGGTCTGGCGCGTTCACAGGAGCTAAAACCGATTTCCCCGGACTTATCGGAGAAGCAGAACAGGGCACGCTTTTTCTTGATGAGGTTGGTGAACTGGCGCGTGAAGTTCAGCCTAAATTGCTACGATTTTTGCATGATGGTGAAATTCAGCGGTTAGGCGAAACGAAACCACGCCGCGCCAATGTGCGGGTGATTGCCGCGACCAACCGGGATTTGAAAGCGATGGTAGCTGCCGGCGATTTTCGCATTGATCTCTATTATCGCCTCAATGTCGTGCAATTTTATCTGCCACCTCTGCGTGAGCGGCGAGAAGAAATTCCACTCTTATCCGAACACTTTCTCCAGAAATTCACTAAATTGGCGGGAAAGCAAAAAATCACGATCACCCCTGAAGTGATGGATTTGCTGTATTGCTGTAACTGGCCGGGCAATGCCAGAGAGTTGGAAAATGAAATCCAGCGACTCGTAGCGCTCACTTCGTCAGGAAGCAGAATTACACCGGAAGCACTGTCGCCTTCCATTATTGATTCAGGACAACTTCAATCGGTCAACTCACAAAACGTATTGACTAAGAAAACACTCGCGGAAGTTCGGGACGAAACCGAACGGCAAATAATCAACGAATCGCTGATGCGCTTTAATGGAAATCTCTCGCGCGTCGCAGTTGATTTGGGGATTTCCCGAAATGGTTTGCGCAAAATGATCATTAGGTTGCAATTAGATCGGAATGGCGTAACTGATGCGCACTAAGTTGGCGGTGTTGAGCACTTGGTTGTCACAGGCTTAAATTAATGGTTTGTATGAATATTTGTGGAATTGTTGCCAGGAAGAAAATTAAAGTGCCAACTAAGTGCGCAATACGAAGTGTAAATTGCAATACCGAAGAATTCTAAACATAACCTTACGTAACAGCTAACTATTCATTTTTGCATAACTTATAAGTGTAAGTTGTGAAAAAGTAGCATTTTTCTAATAGTGGCATAGAGATTGATAGATAATTAGTATCTAATTAAGGCATAGGTGTATCTAACTGAATCAGAAACCTGTAAGTCTTAATAAGAATAAAAAAAGTTGTGGCTGAATCCCTGCAAAAAGCACGCAACCAGATGAAAAAATCGAATCCGAAAAAGCAAGACCGCAAATCGGTCAAGGTAAGGAGGGTGGAATTCTAAGAAAGTAATCAATCTATAAAAATGGTCAGCCAAGTGCCGGTGGTAGATCATAGTGCATTTATATTTCCCTCAGTTGAGGTTGCTTGCTTCTATTATGCTGTTCTGAAGCTTTTTGCATCTCAGCAGTACACCTAAACTTAATACCACTTGACGACAATTTTCATGGTTCTCTCTGCGTTAACTCCCAAGCCGACGCAAGCGATAACCCATCAATTTCCCTATTTGGCTGGCCCATCAGTTCACATTCGCAATACATATTCTCAAAGTACTCGCCAAGCTTTAAATCCTGGCTGAGTGCAGAGGTGTATCAGCCTGAGAAATGTTATTGAAATCAAAAGCCATCATGAAGCGAAACCATGTGGGACGTAAATAATCAATTGATAAAAGTAAAACTGCTTTGCTTTTCAGATGTATTGGAATTATCGGAGGTTTTCAGCCTTGATAGCAGGGCTTTGAGCTTACTTGAAAGGGAGAGCCATGCAGTCTGATCAACAAAATATTCCGGCGACTGAGTCAAGTCCCCTGGCGGTGGTGCGGCAAGTTCAAACAGTAGTGAGCGCGCGTAAATGGCTGGCGCTGGCGTTGTTGCTGGGCGTGATTATCAGCGGGATGATTTTGACATTGCTGACCCCGCCTTCTTATGAATCCTCTATTAAAGTGTTAGTCGTGCGTGAACGTGTTGATCCGCGTATTAGTCCTGGTGCTGCCAGTGGCGATTTACCAAGACCGGAAATCGGCGAGGAGGAATTTAACTCCGAACTCGAAATTATCCGCAGCCGCGAAGTAATCGAAGCGGTCGTCAAAGAATTAGGCATGGACAAAGACGAAGTAAAAACGACCGGGCGATTGGAACCTGTCCGCAAGTTATATCGCAATTTGATGCAGGTGAGGGAAACTTCGCCGCTGGAACGCGCCGTGTCTCAAGTAGGCGGTAGCCTGGATGCGGTTTCGGTTCGAAAGTCGCGCATCATCGTTGTGACTTACCGGGATAGTAATCCTGAGCTTGCGGCGGCTGTGCTGAATACGCTTTATCAAAAATATACCGAGCATCATCTAAGCCTCCACGGCACGAAGCAGGCGGCGAATGTGTTTCAGCGCGAGGCGTCAGGCTTTCGCGAAAAACTCGACACGGCGACGGAAGCTCTGAAGAAATTTGATAAGAAAAATACAGTGGTTGAGGCAGTCACCCAAAAAGATATTTTGTTGCGTCAATATTACGAAATGCAAAACCTGGGCAATGCCGCGCAGATCGAGCGATTTGAATTAGAGAAGCGTCTGAATTCCCTCAAGCAGCAGTTAAGCAAGCAACCCGAAAAGATAGAGACTGGGACTGTCACCCGATATGTCAGCGCGCTCGACAAAATAAAAGAAGAGCTTCTGACAATGGAATTGCAGCGGACGCAATTGCTGCAAAAATATAAGGTCGGTTCGCGCTTCGTTCGTGAGCTGGAACAACGCATCACGCAGGCCAGAGCCACATTGGAACGCGAAGAAAAAAATCCACCACAGGAACGTTCAGTGGCGCTCAATGAAATTCATCGGCGGTTACAGAATGATGTTTTGAGTACGCAGTCTTCATTGGTGACGGTGCAAGAACGCGAGAAACGAGCGATTGATCTGGCGACGAAATACAAATCCAATTTACTTGAGATGGATCGCGACACCTTTGCCAAAGCGGAACTAGAACGAACGCGCTCCATTAATGAAGAAGCTTATATGCTGTATCAGAAGAAAGCGCAGGAAGCGGAAATTACCAATGCACTCAATCAGCAAAAGGTTGTGAATGTCAATTTAGCTGAAGCTGCCCAACGCTCATCGCGGCCTGTCAGCCCCAAACCGTTTGTTAATCTGGCAGTATTTATTCTGGTTGGGATTCTAACAGCTCTCGCGGGCTGCTTTGCGGCGGAAATGTTGAATCCATATTTACGTACTGAGGAGCAAGTACAGCGTCGTTACAAAATGAAAATCCTGGCTCGCATCCCCAGCGTTGCCAAGTCCTGAATGTATCCTGAATAAACGTCAAATTTCTGAATAGTAATTGTATGAATCGAAGTGCGGATTATTTAAAAGATGAACAATACAGCGATGACCTGCAGGTGCTGGCTG
>JAYTCQ010000276.1:0-26683 GCA_043736395.1 Blastocatellia bacterium
TATTGATTGGCTCTAATCATCCTGTAAATCCTGTTCATCGTGTCAATCCTGTCTAATTGCTTTTCGACCAGTTCAAATCTTTTGTTGTACGATTCCGAAAAAAATCTTCGACGACGACGCGCAGAATATATTCTCCTGCGGGCAATTTTGTCACGTCCATCCATCCTTCGTTCGCGCTCCCGTTTTTTACTTCATTCGTCGCAATGTAATCAAAAATAGTTTTGCCGGTGTATCCCGATTGGCTTGGTTCCGCATAGACCATTCGCACGGCACTGAAATCGGGTAGACCGTTAAAAATTATATTAAAGCGCGGCTCGGAAAAGTCTGGCAACGCGGTTCCGTCTTTCTTTAAGAGCTGATAACCAACTTTATAAACTCCTAATTTGCGATAGCCAGCATTACCATCCGCTTGATCGTAAGAACGTACGATGACTCTGTTTTTATTGGTGAGAATGAATGGTGGTGAAATTTCTGTCCCGTCTTCGCGCAATAATCGAACGGCTTCAATGATTGGCGCTTTCGTGTCTGTCAGCCCTGGCAATTCGAGCGCGGCGAGCGCATTGACTTCACTGGCAGCCGCGCCTGCAATCAAGTGAACGTGATTGAAACGGTTGAGCGTTCCGATAATGTCTCCGGCGTTGATGCGAGTGCCGCGCGGGACGCGAACGCTTGAAATTTTGCCATCTGCATCGCGGCTGAAAATTGCTTCTTTAATGCCTATGGGGTGATCGTTTTGATCGCGCGCAATTTTAACGTGAATGTAGCCGAGCAGCGGTAAACGTAACCGTTCGCGCAAATCTCCGACGCCTTCGATAGCGATGGGGCGCGTGATGCGTTCGTTGTAAATCGCGCGAACCTGTTCGCCATAAGCTCCCGGAATATCGAGTCCGTTGTGAAACCACGCATCTTTGTCAGGCGCAATCTCACCGCGAATTTCTCCGAGCGTTCCCGCGATTTCGCGCTTCGCTTCCGGCGGATCATACGGCCAGCGCGGCGGCACGGTTTTACGAATTTCTTCGGCTGAAATGGCAGGAAGATTTTGCGTTGGAATCGTGCCAATATTTTTATTAATCGAAGTAATTGCCTGCACGAATCCGCTACCGCTTTCACTTATGACTAAGGTATTTTTTCCGGCGAAGGCGAGGCTGGTGGGATGATTAAAATTACGTACCGGGACAGATTTTTCTTCGAGCATTTTCTGCACGTCAGTTAGGACTTCGGTGTTGTAACGCGGATTTTTATCATCGAACCAACCATACGGCAGCGGCGGTCTTGTGGCGGCTTGTTCACCAAATTTTGCAAAGAAAATTTTTCCGTTTGAATCCAATACGTACATTTCCGATGCGCCGTAAGTCAAGATGGCAAGCGGCTCAGAAATTGTATTTCCAGTGGCTTGATTATTATCAGTGCTGAAGTCTTCTTGAAAAATAAAATCTGTAACCGTGCCGTCAGTGGTGACATTGCGAATTTTATTATTCTGCGAGTCCGCGACGACTACGCCATTTGTCCACAATGCGATGCCGCAAGGCGTATTGAATTGCGCACTCACTCCGCCGCCGTTTGCATAACCTTGCGTACTTCCGGCTAACGTTTTGACAATTCCATCTTGAATCATTCGAATTCGATCATTGTAGGTATCCGCAACGTAAATCACGCCGTCTTTATTCACAGCAACTCCGAGCGGCGCATTAAATTTTGCTTCGGAATTTTTTCCATCGGAATTGCCGCTGATGTTTGGAGTTCCGGCGATAACGCTGACTTGTTTTGTTGTTCGATCAACTTTGACGATGGTGTGCGCTCCTGTATTCGCAACAATTAAATTTCCATCGGGAGCGATTGCCAGATGTGAAGGCATGTCGAGCTGGTCAGTAATCAATGTCGTAACGCCATCCAATGAGACGTGATAAAGGCTGCCACCAAGTCCGTCGGTGACGTAGATGTTTCCACTGTCATCGGCAGCTACGCCGAATGGATCAGAGAGAGTTTTTTGCGCACCGATGCGTGAGCCTGTTCCGGCGAGTGTGACGATTTTTCCGAAAGGCTTCGGCGGCAGAAATCGTTCGAGATAGCGTTGTCCGAAAATCCAGAAAGTGGCGCTGGCAATAACGATTCCAATGAAGAGTTGTATCCATCGTGATCGTAAAATTAAAGGTGTAGTTGAGTTCATTACTAATTTTTATCGATGTGATATGATTTTGGTTATTCGGATTCCCTTTTTTCCGAATCAACCTTTTCCGCAAACATTACATCAAAGCTGCTGTCGTGCAGTTCATTGTAAAGATTTGTCGTTGAAAGGAGAAGCCACATGAAAAGCTCCCGTTTCTTAATCGCGTTTATTGTTGGAATCTTGTTCCTCTCGTCGGTCATTGCTCAATCAGGGCGCAGACCTGTTTACGTTCCCAATCCGGATTCGTCAAATAAATCCGGCGCTACGCCAGCAACTCCAACTTCTGGAGCTTGTTCTAATGTCCTGTTTCCAGGGGAGTTTGCTGATGGCGGATTATCAGCAAGGACTTCTCCCACAGCAAATGTGAGCAACTCGAAAGACCCGGACGCGGAAGAAGTGCTGAAGATTGATACGACGCTGGTGACGATTCCGGTGACAGTGCTTGATCGTAGCGGGAAGTTTATTCCTGGTCTCACCAAATGTAATTTTCACATTTACGAAGACGGAGCCATGCAGGAAGTGACGGAATTTTCTGCCGTGGAAACGCCTTTTCATGTTGTGTTGTTATTAGATACCTCGAATAGTACGCGCTTTAAAATGGATGAAATTCAAATGGCAGCGATAGCCTTTGTGAATCAATTGAGGCCGCAGGATAAGGTGATGGTCGTTACTTTTGATAGTAAAATTGACCCGCTCGCAGAATTCACCAGTGATCGTTTTACATTGCGGGAAGCGATTGCTAAAGCCAAAACTGGTGGTGGAACCAAGCTTTATGATGCAGTGGATTGGGTGATTACCCAACGGCTGAATAAAATTCAGGGACGCAAAGCAATTGTGCTGTTTACGGATGGTGTAGACACATCAAGTCGGAGAACGGCACGAGGAAATTTAGAACTGGTCGAAGAAAGTGAAGTGCTGGTGTACCCGATTCAGTACGATACTTCTGACGGGATGAATAACGGCCCATACGGTCGTCCCAGTAATTCGCCGTTTCCTGATATTTGGGGTAATCCGAATCGTTATCCGCGAGGACGTCGCTTTCCCTTAATGAATCATTTGGTTCCTCAGATTCAAATCGGGCGCGGACAATCAGCGCAGGATTACAAAGATGCCGGCGCTTATTTAGAAGATTTAGCCATTCGAAGTGGCGGACGACATCAAAACGCCGATAGCATTAGCAATCTTAACCGTGCTTTTTCGATGATTGCCGAAGAACTTCGACACCAATATTCGTTAGGATATTACCCATCAAACACTGCCCACGACGGCACCTTTCGAAGGATCAAAATAAAAACCAGCGAAGTCGGCTGGGTGCTGCGCGCGAAAGAAGGGTATCGCGCGCCAGGCGCAAATTCTTCGCCATCGGGTGATCGTCCGATTTTGAAACGACGGACGCCATAGGTTAGGATAACCGTCCCGCCTGTTCTTTTTCAAAGCAAACAGACGGGACGCCTATTTTACCTTATGCAAACTTCTTCAGAATTTTTTCAAGTCCTCGCCACTGATCCTTCTTCGCAAGCCCGCACCGGAATTATCACCACAGCGCATAGCGTCATCGAAACGCCAGTCTTTATGCCGGTTGGCACACGCGGCACGGTGAAGGCTCTGACGCAGGAAATGTTGGAAACTCTGGACGCGCGGATTATCTTAGGAAATACCTATCATTTGTTTTTGCGCCCCGGGCACGGACTTATCGCTGAGCTTGGCGGACTACATAAATTCATGTCGTGGGAGCGTTCGCTGTTGACTGACAGTGGCGGATTTCAGGTTTTCAGCCTCGGAGATTTGCGAAAAATTAAAGAAGAAGGTGTTGAGTTTCGTTCGCATCTCGACGGCTCAAAACAATTTATTTCGCCGGAAGTTTCGATGCAGATTCAGTACGCGCTGGGTTCGGATATTGTGATGGCGTTCGATGAATGCACTCCATATCCGGCGACGCACGAAGTCGCTAAAAAATCTCTGGAATTAACTTCGAGATGGGCTGTTAGATCGCGCAGAGAATTTGATGAGCTGAAAAAGACTGAAAAATCTTCGTCCCTGTTTGGAATTGTTCAGGGCAGCGTCTATCACGATTTGCGCCAGCAAAGTTTGGAACAGTTACTTGAAATTGGGTTTGAAGGCTACGCGATTGGCGGCTTAAGTGTTGGAGAAGAGAAGCATCAAATGTATGACACCACGGAATTTATTGCTCCACTTCTGCCAAAAGACAAGCCGCGCTATTTAATGGGAGTCGGGACGCCAGAGGATTTAGTCGAATCAGTGGCGCGTGGTGTCGATATGTTCGATTGCGTGATGCCGACGCGAAATGCCCGCAACGGGCAGGTCTTTACCACCTACGGAAAAGTGAATGTTCGCAACGCCAAGCACGCGAAAGAAGCGATTCCGTTGGATGAAGAATGTGCTTGTGGTGTTTGTCAGCGATATACGCGAGCGTACATCCGGCATCTTTACCTGAATGATGAGATTTTAGCGAGTATCTTGTGCTCATACCACAACATAGCCTTCTACCTTGACACGATGCGGCAAATCAGGCAAGCTATCGCGCTTGGTGAATTCGCTACATTTCGCGCTCGCTTTCTTGGGAAATTCCGTGAAAGCCCCCGAAGCGCGGTTACTTGATTGATTCAAGCTTCGCCAAACTCAGGACGCTGAGACTATCAAATTATAAAGGTATTACCCGCCCCATTTATGTCAATATATCTTTCACTGATTTTGTTGCAGGCAGGCGCTTTAGTGATGCAGTTCCTGCCATTAATTGCGATTTTTGCGCTCTTCTATTTTATGGTGTTAATGCCACAACGGAAGAAGCAGCAGGCGTTGCAGGAAATGCTCAATAATATCAAAGTCGGTGATAAAATAATCACCACTGGTGGTATTTACGCTACGGTCGCGATTGTTCGGGATAAAGAACCAAAAGTTCAATTAAAAGTCGCCGACAATCCGGCGGTCAGAATTGATGTTAGTTTAAGCTCGATAGCAGGATTTCAGGAAAATCCTGAAACAAAGTCATAATTTTTATTATCTAGGTTTTTGTTATGAGTAAACCACTTCGTTCGCGCGCAATTTTTATTGGAATCGTCACGCTAGTCTGCGCAGTCTTGATGCTGGGGCCGTGGAATAAACCCAAAGGCGTGGCCCGCACCGCTTCAGATTTTAGCCCCACTAGCTGGAAGAAAAATTTCAATGAAAATATTCGTTTGGGATTAGACCTCAAAGGCGGGACGCATCTTGTCATTCAGGTGCAAGCGGATGAGTTTCTGACAAAATTGACTGAGGCTGAGCGACAAAAAACTGAAGAGTTCTTGAAGAAAGAGAATATTGCAGTAACTTCTGTCAAAGCAGCAGCGAGTGGTCAACTTGTGGTAGAAACCGCAGACCCATCCAAGCATAATGACATCAAGACCAAAGTAGCCAATCAGATTTTAGGACCAGACTGGCCATCGTCAGTCAATGGAAATTCGATAGCATTCACTCTCACGAAATCGGCTGCTGATTTTCTGAAAAATCAGGCTGCTGAACAAGCGAAACTAATAATCGAACAACGTGTAAACGCTTTCGGTGTAGCTGAACCAACAATTCAGCGACAAGGGCGTGACGAAGATTATCAAATTCTTGTTCAAATGCCTGGTATTGACGATCCAGAGCGCGTCAAAGTTATGATAGGCCAGGAAGCTAGGCTAGCCTTAATGGCGGTGGTTCCAGGTGCGAGTTATTTTCCCACAAAAGAAGCAGCTGAGGCTACTTTGCAGGGTGCGACAGACAAAGAGGTTAAGCAAATAATTGAAGAGCGTACATCGGTTACGGGTGAAGCTAAACCAGCACGTGAAGGCTACATGGTCGTTGAAAAGGCTCCGATTGTAACTGGTGATGATCTTAGAAATGCTACTTCGCGTCCCAGCCAGCAAGGCATGGGCTACGAAATCGATTTTGAATTGAAACCTAATGCAGCGACTAAATTTGAGCAATGGACGAGTAAAAATATTGGTAATCAATTAGCTATTGTTCTGGATGATAAGGTTAAAACAGCACCCTCAATTAATGGTGCGATTAGTGATCGTGGTCAGATTACCGGGAATTTTACCCGTGAGAGTTCTGAAGATTTAGCTCTGACGTTACGTTCAGGAGCCTTGCCCGCACCAATCAAATACTTACAGGAAAGTACTGTCGGACCATCACTTGGAGCAGATTCGATTCGTTCAGGAATCTTCTCATCAGTTGTAGGATTGGGACTTGTTGTTCTGTTCATGCTTTTCTATTACAAATTATCCGGTGTTAATGCGGTCGTTGCACTCGCCCTGAACTTAGTAATTTTGCTGGCTGGTCTGGCAATGTTCAATGCGACTTTGACGCTGCCTGGAATCGCTGGTGTAATTCTTTTGATTGGTATGGCGGTGGATTCCAACGTACTTATCTTTGAGAGAATCCGAGAAGAGTTGCGATTAGGTAAGAATGTCGCTTCGTCCATTGATATAGGATTTGGTAAGGCTTTGACTACGATTATTGACACGCATGTGACGACGATTGTTTCGTGCTTGTTTTTGTATGCCTTTGGAACCGGCCCGATTCGCGGCTTCGCCGTGACGCTGGTCATCGGATTATTAGCCAATTTATTCACTGCTGTATTCGTTTCGCGAACATTGTATATGTGGGTTTTAGCCAAAGACGGTGTGAAAACTGAATCCATCAGCATCTAATTTTTTACGCGAATTTTCTGAGCCTGCATGGGCTTTGGAGTTCCACTTTCCGCACGCGATATGATTGAGATTTTTAAAAATACAAACTTCGATTTTTTAGGCAAGAAATGGCTCTTCATCGGCTTGTCATGGGTATTGATTGCCGCTGGATTGGTGTCTGTTTGCGTACGCGCCTTTGATGGAAATCCGAATACGCATCCATTCAACATGGGCGTGGATTTTTCAGGTGGAACCATTGTGACTGCGAAGTTTAGTAGTCCGCCCGATCTCAATAAACTGCGTGCTTCAGTTGAAAAGCAAGGTATTCCTGGTTCTTCGATTGTCTTGCAGGCAGTTGGAGAAACTATTGGGCAGCCGCTTAAAAACCAAGTCTTAATTCGTATTCCCGATTTGACTGGTGGCAAATTTGATACCAGTAGTAAGGCCACTGAAAATGCTGACGAAGGGAAGAAGAAAATTCAGCTTGCTCTTAACGAGATGGGCGATAACGCGGCACAAATTATCGGAGCCGAAGCGGTGTCACCACAGATCGGAGCTGACCTGCGCAATCGTGCTGTCTATGTAACTTTAATCGCATGTCTGGCGATGTTGATTTACGTGGCATTCCGTTTTAAATCCTGGGGCTTTGGCATTGGTGCGATCATCGCTGTTCTCCACGACGTATTAATTACGCTGGGATTATTCTCAATTTTTCAATTTGAAATTAATCTGACTGTTATTGCAGCGCTGTTAACGCTGGTCGGTTTTTCGATGAACGATACAATCGTGATCTTTGATCGTATTCGTGAAAGTCTTGGCATTAACAAACGTGAATCATTGGAGAAGGTTTCCAACGACGCCATTAACCAAACCTTGTCAAGAACCGTCATCACTTCGGGACTAACGCTGCTGACCGTCGTCGCAATGGTCGCTTTTGGTGGAGAAGTTCTAAAAAGTTTTTCGTGGTGCTTATTTATCGGCATCATCATCGGAACCTATTCTTCGATTTATATTGCCAGTCCGTTTATGCTTTGGTGGGAAGAAAGATTTGGTCATCGGATTGGCACTTCTGTGGCGGCAACGGCGACAGCGGCTACCTCTGCGGCATCAGGCGTTGTGGGTAGTGGAGCCAGTGCGATTGGCTCAGTTGCAGGGTCTGCGGTGAATGCCTTACCAGTCCTATCGAAGAAGAAATCTAAACGTAAGCGTGCCTAAGCGTGAAGTGGAATAGGTCTCCTGTCTTTAATGAAGATGTCGCTATTGCAAGCAAGTGGAAGACTAAAAATTTCCTAAAATAATGAATCAACAATATCATTTTAAATTAGTAAAAATCGTTCGTGCATCGCTTGACTATGTTGAAGTCAGATAGTAGACTCCACTCGTTGCTGACCTATCATCGGTTATATCAATTACGTCGAAATTAACAAAAAGCTTTATCTGAATTTGCTTAGAGCTATAAAGTTCTAACCTCAAAGGAAACAAGCTTGAGAGAAAGTTTCGATCTTTCAGAATTGATTAAGATCAGGTTAATTGATAAAGACAGTACTCGAATGAGTAGTTGTGGCTATCAAGCAGGCGGTAGATACTGGGAAGCTCAATTCTCAAAAATACAATTGTTGCATAATAAATTTCGTTTAATGTTAGAAGCGTCAATGAAATCATTCGCTTCGTTTACTGGCTGGGGTTCTCCCCGCTTAGTCATTAAGTCTTCGTCAAAGTTAATAATTTAGAAATAGACGCTTTGACCCATCGGCGTTCCGTTTACGGAGGTCATAAACTAATGTTCGATCAACTTGTCGAATCCACAAATGAAAGAAAAGACGGCCGGTCAAACAAGTTCGCTCTTGTGACAGGGCTGATTTACGTAGTGTTACTCACAGCTGGAGCTATCTGGGGAATCATGAGATTTAATATCTCGTTAGCGGAATCTGCTGATGCCGCCACCTTGCTGGCGCCTCCACCACCACCGCCACCGCCGCCGCCACCCGCACAGGTAGTGGTTCAGAAAGTAGTGGTAGAGGTTGCGACCGCTTTCGTTCCTCCCAAGACTCCACCAAAACTTGAAGATGTTAAGAAAATAGAAATCAAGCCAAAACAGGTTAGAGCCGCCGCAATTGTAACTGGTGGTGTCCCAGGCGGAACAGGAGTTCCAGGCGGAGTTCCAGGCGGAGTTCCAGGTGGGTTTGTTGATGATGATGCGAAGCCATTGCCAACCCCGAAGCCGACGCCGAAGCCGACGCCTGATGCTACGCCAACGCCTAAGCCTCCGCCTCCTGCAATGCAGAGGGTTTCAGGTGGTGTGTTGACTGGAAAGGCGATTCGTAAGGCGCAGCCACCCTATCCTGCCATTGCCAAAGCGGCGCGTGCGCAGGGAGCTGTGCAGGTTGCGGTAACAATCTCTGAAGAAGGTCGTGTAATTTCTGCTGAAGCTGTCGGTGGGCATCCGCTCTTGAAAGAAGCGGCGGTTCAGGCAGCTCGACAGTGGACTTTTCAGCCCACTGAGCTTTCCGGTCAACCGGTTAAGGTTCAGGGCATTCTAACGTTCAACTTTACTTTGCAATAATAGGAACTTTCTGAAAATGAAAGGTGTCTATTGTTAAGGTAAGAGTTGTTCTTAATCTTTCGTCAAGAAAAGATTCAATACAAATCAATTGGTAAATCTCAAATAAAATAACTCTTAATGGAGGATTCTAAATCTTATGACTATTTTACTTGGTCATGTTTGGATGATTGCTTGCAATTTAGGAATGATACTACTACAAGAAGGCCAAGCAGAGGCCGTTGACTTCTCACTGATGGGAATGTTGCGGAAAATGGGTTGGATCGCCTGGTTAGTTGTTATCACCCTTTTTATTATGTCAATTTTTTCAATCGCTGTCGCGATTGAGCGTTGGCTAACCTATAGCGCAGCTCGTAACCAGTCACGGGAATTTGCTCCGAAAGTTGCACAGGCACTCAAGGGCGCTCGGATTGATGAAGCGATCAGCATTTCAGACAAATACAAAAAGAGCCATTTGGCAATGGTTGTTAATGCTGGCTTGCAGGAATTTCAGGCTCATCAGGGTGGCGCTATTTCGGGTGAAGAGGTTGAGGCTTCAAAGCGTGCTTTACAGCGTGCTGAAGCGATCAAAGTCGCTGAATTCAAGCGTGGTCTTTCCGGCTTGGCGACGATTGGCTCCACCGCTCCATTCGTGGGTTTGTTCGGAACAGTTATCGGCATCATCAACGCATTTCAGGATATGAGAAATGCTGAATCTGCCGGTATCGCTGCAATCGCGGGCGGTATTTCTGAAGCCTTGTTTACAACAGCCTTCGGATTGCTCGTCGCGGTGCCTGCGGTATGGTTCTTCAACTACTTCACTAACAAAGTGGATAATTTTACCGTAGAAATGGATAACTCCTCGGCTGAGTTAATTGATTTCTTCGTTAAGCGAAAGAATAAATAGTTTAATCATTGCTTTTCGATTCCTCCATTTGAAATATCGCTGAGGGGTTAGGTTTCTTAACCTCTCAGCGTATCAGGCAGAAGGAAGTTTCGAGAGAGCCAGATGATTTAAGGGGAATTATTATGGCCATGTCTGGCGGTACCTCAAAATATAATTCGGATATTAACGTTACGCCAATGGTGGACGTGATGCTTGTGCTGCTAATCATCTTCATGGTGATCACGCCACTCTTGCAATCTGGTGTCAACCTGACACTGCCAAAAAACTCTAATCCGGATGAAGACCCGAACATCATTAAGGACAGCGCCATCGTTGTTTCTGTCCCCGATGCCGGTGCTTACTACGTCAAGAAAGAGCAGGTCATTGGAACTCAGAATTTAATTCAACGCCTTCAGGTGTTGAAAAAAGCGCTAAAGCCAAGTGATCCGCAAGTTGTATATATTCGTGGTGGAATTAACGTTCCATACAAGGAAATTGTCACTCTCACGACTGCAATTCGTGATGCGGGATTTGATGAAATCGGTCTCGTGGCTGACAAGAAAAAAGATAAGTAACCCAAAATTTATAAGCTCTTTTAAGGAGAATTCGTATGGGTATGTCATCAGGCGGCGGTGGTACACAACCTAACATTAACGTCACACCGCTCATTGACGTTTTGTTGGTGCTGTTAATCATTTTTATGGTTATTAGCCCACAGAAACCGCATAAATTTGAAGCAAAATTACCGGAAAAACCACCTGAGGATTTAGTTCCACCACCGCCAGATCCGCTGACGTTGGTTGTGTCAATTCCCAAAAGCGGTGGTTTTAAGCTCAACCAAACTGACGTTAAAGATTTAAAAGCTCTTGAGACTATTCTCAAGCAAAACCTTGAAGGTCGTCCAGGGGATCGCAAAGCGGTCTTTCTGAAAGCTCCAAACGCTACTCCTTATGGAAATGTGGCGGATGTGATTGATACGATCAAGGTTGCCGGTGGCGCGCCCATTGGTTTACAGCTTGAAGGTTTGGACGAGTAACTTAACCATTTTATTAATAAACCTATTTCTCAGGAGGGGAGCCTTCCCGACCATGAAAATTTCACGTTATCTTGCTTCAGGATTAGCCCTAACCTTGCTCACAAGTATTTTGTTCTTAAGTTCTGGTTGTAGCGTAATCAATACACTCAGAGGAAAGGACATGCTTAACCAAGGGATCCTGAAATACAATCAGGGGAACACCAACGCGGCTGCCGAACTTTTTGAGAAAGCTTCTGCGCTAATTCCAACCAATCCAAGTGTATGGTTATGTCTTGGTGCTGTTAAATATAAACGAATTGGCAGTGCAGAGCAGGGGAAAGCCAAAGAACTTGCGCAGGAAGCATTAGAGTGCTACACCAAAGCGCTTGAATATTCTGATCCGAAAGATTGTAAGGTCAGAGATACAGCTATTGGATACATAGCAGCAATCAATGGTGATAGATTGGAAAATGAAGCCGCTCAGCGTGAATGGTTATTGAAACGCACTGAGGGTGAATGTGCCACGACTGATATAAAAGCACAGACCTATTACTCCATTGGTGTGAAATATTGGCAATGCGCATTTGGCATTACCAATGTATACGCTGATAAGCAGAAAAATGACTCTGATCCTTTTCATTATCGAAATATCAACAATCCAAAAGATAAAGAGAAATTCGATGATTGTGTGAACAAGAGCTTCGAGTATCTCAATAAGTCGATTGCTGCCAAGCCAGACTATAGTGAAGCGCATTCTTATCTGAGCTTGATGAATCGTGAAAAGCAGAAAACTTCTAATACAGACGCTAAGAAGTTTGAAGCTGAAGCACAAAAAGAAGCAAAAATTGCGATTGAATTAGCCGCCAAAGCAAAAGCTGAGGCCGAGGCCAAAGCCGCTGAAGAAGCAGCTAAGGGTGAAAAGAAGTAAGCTTCATTACCTAATTCAAAGTTTTACAATTAACAGCCAGTATCACCATAAAATGATACTGGCTGTTTTACGTATTAAACGTCAGAACAGTTTAATTTGTTGTACAATCCACCAATGATCCGCTTTGAAGATGTTTACAGAACAGTCAGTAAATACCATCCCGATGCCGACCTCGAAATGTTGCGTCGCGCCTATATTTTCTCCGCTCGTGAACACAAAGATCAGGTCAGAAAATCTGGAGAACCCTATTTAATTCATCCACTTTCCGTTGCTTCAATTTTAGCGGAAATGAAGATGGATGTGGTCACGGTCAGCACCGGATTTCTACACGATGTTGTGGAGGATACGCTCACAACCATTGAAAATATCCGCGAATATTTTGGGGATGAAGTTGCTCATCTGGTTGATGGTGTGACGAAAATCAGCAAGCTTGGCGAATTTTCAAAAGAGGATCAGCAAGCCGAAAGCATCCGCAAAATGGTGATGGCAATGGTGACTGACATTCGGGTCGTGTTAGTCAAAATCGTAGATCGTTTGCACAACATGCGAACGCTCGGACACCTCCCCGCTGAAAAGCGTAAGCGCATCGCGCAGGAAACATTAGATGTTTATGCACCCATCGCTCACCGCCTCGGAATGGGTAAAATCCGCGCCGAATTAGAAGACCTCTCCTTCAAATATCTTGAACCTGAAGATTATAAAAGACTCCAGGATGCAGTCGAGACACGGCGCACTGCGACCGAGACTTTTCTGGAAGAATTAAAAGAGCGCATCACAGAATTACTAAAAGAAAATGGTATCGAATTGATTCGTATCGAAGGGCGAATCAAGCGATTATACAGCGTTTATTTGAAGCTCAAGCGACAACGGATTCAATTAGATCAGGTTTACGATTTACTCGCAGTTCGGTTAATTACGAAAGAAGTAAAAGATTGCTACGCCGCGCTCGGGGTTATTCATCAGCATTGGCGACCAGTGCCCGGAAGAATCAAGGATTTCATTGCCACCCCTCGAGAAAATCTTTATCAATCCCTTCATACGTCGGTGATCGGTGAAGAAGGCTTGCCATTTGAAGTACAAATTCGCACTGATGAAATGCACCGCGTCGCCGAAGAAGGCATCGCTGCGCATTGGAAATACAAAGAAGGAAAACTCAAAGACACCAGCGAAGACGAGCTTTTTAAATGGCTTCGGCAACTGGTTGAATGGCAGCAGGACGTGACGGATTCGCGCGAGTTCATGGATGGCCTCAAGCTTGATCTGTATCCAAAGGAAGTCTATGCGTTTACTCCGAAGGGTAAAATTATTCAACTGCCGCGTGGTGCCACGCCGATAGATTTTGCGTACGCCATTCACACCGAAGTTGGGCATAAATGTACGGGCGCGAAAATCAATGGCCGCATCGTCCAGTTAAAATATCAAATCCATAATGGCGAACAAGTCGAAATTTTGACTTCGCCAAATCAGCATCCCAGCCGTGATTGGTTAAATTCAGCGGTTACTTCAAAAGCGCGTAATAAAATCAAGCATTGGCTGACGGAGCAGCAGCGTGTCAAAGCCATTGATTTAGGTCGAAAATTGTTCGAAAAAGAAGCCGCACGATTTAAGCTCAAGCCTAAACATGTGCTGGAAGGCGAACCATTGCCAAAGTTTTTACAGGATCATGGGTTCCATAAAATTGATGACATGATGGCAGCCATTGGGTACGGCAAATTAACTGCCCGAACTGTGATGGTGCGATTTGTTCCAATTGAAGAAGTTGAAAAATTAGAACAGAGCAAACCTTCTGCGTTCAGGCAAGTCAGCGATGCTGTCAAAAAAGCTTTACGATTGGGCAATGATCGGATTCTGGTGAAGGGAATTGATGATGTCGCAGTGTACCGCGCTCCGTGTTGTAATCCGATTATGGGTGAGAAAATTATTGGTTACATCACCCGTGGAAAAGGTGTTGCGGTTCACGCCGAACGTTGTGTCAACGCTGCAAATTTGCTCGTGAACCGTGAAAGAATAATAGATGTCGAATGGGGCGCAGTAGCTAAAGGTGGAAACTCGACTTATCCGGTACGATTAGTTGTTTCATCACTGGATCGTCGTGGAATGCTGAAAGAAATTACGACTGTCATTGATGACATCAAAACAAATATTCGCGATATTCGTTCGGATTCACACGATGATGGCAACGCGAGCATTTACATTACCGTTGAGATAAATGACCTGCAACATCTGGATCGTGTCATCAGCGCAGTCAAAGGAATCGACGGCGTGATGGATGTGATCCGCTGAGATAAGAGCGCACCGCTTAACTTCGGAGTAGTTTTGCAGTATTATGTGGAATTACTTTTTTAGGCCTTAACGACAGGGTTCGAACACATGGAACATATTCACACCGATTCAGCGCCGCAAGCAATCGGGCCGTATTCTCAAGCAATTATTGCCAATGGTTTTATTTTTCTATCGGGGCAGATTCCCCTGGATCCGGCCAGGATGCAGATTGTTGAAGGCGGCATCGAAGAACAAACCGAACAGGTTTTTGCAAATATTAAAGCGGTTCTGGCGGCGGCGGGCAGCTCGCTTGAGCGCGTCGTGAAAACTACGGTTTTTATTGCCGATATGAATGATTTTGCTGCGATGAACGAAATTTATGCGGCGCATTTCGGTGAAGCGCGTCCGGCTCGTTCGACGATTCAGGCAGCTCGGTTGCCACGTGATGTCAAAGTTGAAATCGAAGTCATCGCCCTGGCTTAATCCCTATTCGATTGGGGTGCGAGTTTGCGCTCGCGCGTCAAAAAATTATCAACGAAAGATGGAACGAACCACTTTCGTAACTCTCATCAGGAGCAAAACAAAGTGCCTACATTTAAGACCCCGATCATTGCAATTTTACTTGGTGGATTAGCCTTGACTGCCTGCCAATCCGGTTCAGGTTCCGCAACTGCCGGAAAAGGTGAAGCCGCTGCGGTCGTCAATGGAACAAAAATTTCAGTCGCGGAAGTTGATCGCGTCACGGCAGAGCAGGCGCAAGGTCAACAGGCGCAACTTTCACAACTTGAGCTGGCTTCAGCTCGTTTGCAGGTTTTGGAAAATTTGATTCAACACGAAATCATGTTTCAGCGCGCCAAAAAAGAAAACCTGATACCGACCGAAGATGAAATCACATCAGCCATTCAGAAAAATAAATCTGAAAGTGGTATGACGGAAGACGCCTTTCAAAAACGATTGAAAGAAACCAATCAGAACGAACCGGAATTTCGCGAAGATATTCGCAAGCAACTGGCTGTAAGTAAACTTCAAGATAAACTGAAAAATCAAATCAAGGTGACCGACCGCGAAGTCGAAGATTATTTCAAATCCAATCCTCCGGTGGCTGAAGCCGGAATTGCGCTATCGCAAATCGTCATTGATGCTGCGGATAACGGTGCTCGCAACGATGCCAAAACCGAAGCCGAAGCGAAAACCAAAATCGAAGATGTCTACGGACAATTAAAACGCGGTGGAGATTTTGCCACAGTCGCGCGTGCTCAATCTGAAGATGAATCCGCTCTGCGGGGCGGTGATATTGGTTTTATTCCAGCGGCGCAAATGGTGAAAACCTTTGGTCAGCAATTAGCGCAAAGCATTGCGCAAATGAGCGAAGGACAAATCACTCCGCCATTGCAGGTTGGTCAAGGGCGATTCATCATTTTGAAGATGACGGGCAAGCGCACTGAAAATCGCAAAATGACAATGGAAGAATCCAGTCCACAAATTCGTAACGCGATTATGGAACAACGCTTCAGCCTTTTGTTGTCAGCGGTCATGGCAAGTGCGCGGAACGAAGCGAAGGTCGAAAATTTTCTCATCAAAGCGGTGGTTGATAATCCGAACGGCTTGGGCGTATTGCGTCCTGTCGCGCCTGCGTCTGCGGCTTCACCACAAGCTTCCGGTTCTCCGGCGGCAGCAACTTCACCTGCGGCAGCTACCAAGGCTCCAGCAGCCGCTCCGGCAGCTTCTGCTGCTACAACTCCTCCAACAGCCGCGGCGACTCCCGCAGCTTCACCTAAAAAATAGACCGTAAATAATGTTATTTCGATTTTCAGATGTATCTAAATCCTATGGAGCGCAAGAAATCTTGCGCTCTATTAGTTTCCAAATTAACCCAGGCGAACATATCGGATTAGTCGGACGCAACGGTGCGGGCAAGACTACGATTTTACGCCTCATTGCCGAAGTCGAATCGCCTGATAAAGGGACGATTGAAAAAATGCGCGGCTTGCGCTTCGGTGTTTTAAATCAGCACGTCGAATTCAAAGATGATTCGTCGGTTCTCGATGCTGCGCTTGAAGTCTTCGCCGAACTGCTCGCGCTTGAAGTGAAAATGCGCGACCTCGAACATCAAATGGTCGAAGTCACCGGCGATGAGCTGGATCGCGTCATGCACGATTACAGCGAAGCGCAACATGCCTACGAACACGCCGACGGCTTCAGCTATCACGCCAAAGCCGAATCCGTTTTGCAGGGACTCGGCTTCAAAAAAGAGCATTTTGAAAAACGTACTTCATCACTTTCCGGTGGAGAAAAAAATCGCCTTGGAATGGTTCGAATGCTTTTGCTCGAACCGGATATTTTGCTGCTGGACGAACCGACGAATCATCTCGACGTACAAGCTGTAGAATGGCTGGAAGATTTTCTTTCGCAGTATAAATCCGCGTACATCATCATTTCGCATGACAGATTTTTTCTGGATCATACGGTCAATCGTGTGCTTGATTTGGAAAATAAAAAACTTGAAAGCTACAACGGAAATTACAGTCGCTATCAAGTGCTAAAAGAAGAGCGGCGCGAATTGCAGCAAAGAGCCTTTGAGCAGCAGCGCGATATGATTGATAAAACGGAAGATTTTATTCGTCGAAATCTCGCCGGACAAAAAACCAAACAAGCCAAATCGCGCCGGACGCAACTTGCCAAAGTCGAACGCATTGAAAGCGTCTCCGATACGGACACGGCGAAATTTAAATTGCCGACAGTCGCGCGAACTGGAGATTTGGTTCTCATGATGGATAACGTTGCAGTGGGTTATCCGACAAAAACTTTGGCGACGAATATTACCGCGACACTCAGACGCGGTGAAAGCCTCGGCATCATCGGAGCCAACGGGACAGGCAAGACGACATTGCTTAGAACTTTGCTCGGCGAACATGAGCCACTGGCAGGCGAAGCCAGGTGGGGATCAAACGTAAATCCCGGTTATTACGATCAACGATTGTTGATGATTGATGATCGCAATACGGTGCTGGATGAACTGCGAACGGTCGCGGCTTCGACGGCGACGGACGGAGAATTGCGCGGATTTTTAGGCAGATTTCTCTTCAGCGGCGACGATGTTTTTAAATACGTTTCCGTGCTTTCCGGCGGCGAAAAAGGACGGCTGGCGTTGGCGAAATTAATCTATTCGCGTGTCAATGTTTTGGTGTTGGACGAACCGACGAACCACCTGGATATTGCTTCGTGCGAAGCCCTCGAAGAAGCCCTGAACGCCTACGATGGAACGATTATCACCGTCTCACATGATCGTTATTTCTTAGACAAAATCGCGACGCAGATTTTATTTTTTGGAGAAACCGAAGTCGAACATTTTGACGGCGGCTACACTGAATTTTACGACGCGCATCACCAATCCAAACAGCAACAAGCTGATGCCGCAAAAGCGTTAGCCGAAGCGCAACGCAAAGCCGAAGCCGCCGCCGTTGCCGCTGCGAAACAGGTACAGAAACCCGCGAAAAAAAATAAACAAAAGAATTTCGCTGCCGAGAAATTAGAAGCAAAAATTCAGGAAGTCGAAGCGGAAAAGGATGGATTGTTCGCGTTGATGGCTACGGATGAAGTCGCCCGCGATCACATCAAATTAGCGTCAATCAATGAACAATATCAGCAAATCGAAAAGGAGTTAGCGGAATTGTATCAGCAGTGGGAAGCGGCGTTGAGTCAGTAGTAGGCATTTGGGCGAATGCGGAGTGATATTTTACCAATCCTTTTCTGCCTCTGAGTGCTCCCGATGTAAGCTCAGCTACCATAAAGACATCATCAGGAACATTATACTCGCATCGAATACCTTTCGTTTGACCCGATATAAAACCAAAGCACGGATAGTATTTTGAGTGTCCGAGCACCACGACGACATCGTGTCCGAGGCGTCGGCATTCGTCTAATCCGGCAGTTACCAAAGCCGAGCCAACACCTTGATTTTGGTGATCAGGTAACACTGCCAATGGCGCAAGCCCCATAGCCATAAAGCTGGAATTTTCATCTTCTATCGAAACAGGGCTGAAAAAAATGTGACCGACAATCTGACTGGAAAGTTCTGCGACGAGTGAGATATATGGAATAGCGTTTTGTCGCAACGCATCAACCAAATTGGCTTCATTAGGCCTGTCGAAGGCTAATTCAATAATTCTATGCACAACTGAATAGTCAGCTGAGGATTCCATTCGAATCGTAACCATACAATATTCCAAAACTTTTCAGAAAAATAACCTGAATTACTAAATTTTGGCAGAGCATCAATGTTACGCAACGCGTTTCAATTCTTCCCGCACCACCCGACGTAACACTTTCTCAAGCGGTTCTTTTTTTCCTTGCATATAATTTCGTAACGCATCGTTAATGAGCGTCTGATAGCTTCCACCACCAGCTTCATCCACGGTCTCACGAAACCATCCGAGAATGTCATCATCTAATCTGATAGTAATTCGCGTCTTACCTGAACTGGGCGGCACGATTGCGCCACGTCTGCCTTTGCTGAAATCATATTCTTTTTTCATAGGTCTTCGATGTATTGCCGACGTTCTGATGGTGTTGCCTGACGCGCTGAAATGACCCGAATATTCCTGTTACGAAATGTCCAGCTGACAACAAGAATACGTCCAAGAGAATCCGATCCGATTGTATTAAAGCGCTCTTCATCTGGAAAATCGTCATCAACTGTCAAAGCGAGTGAGTCTTCGAAGAGAGCAATAGTATCGGCAAAATCAACTTTATGCTTCCTAAGATTACCCGCCGCCTTTTGCGGATCCCATTCATATCCCATGCTTAATATTATATGTACAGATGTACACTATCAGCAAGGGGCTAAACTACTTCACACTAAAACAAGACATCAAAATCCAACCGAAATCTTCGTTTATTTTGTCCAAAAAATAATCCGAATTGCGGATCGGCGATATTGTTATGAACACTCGGCGGATTGAAATGATTGGTCAGATTGAACCCACTGACGGCGAAGCGCACAGAGTATTTATCATTGATTTTGAAGTCGCGGCGAACGCGGCTATCGAAGGCAAAAAAGCTCGGATAGCGCAGGCTGTTGGCGTTGGGTTTGCCCACGTATTTTTGCGCGGCATCAACGACAAAATAGGGCGAACCGCTACGGATTTCGAGCAACGGTGACCAGAATAATTTTGCCGGAAACTTGACGAATCCCCAGGCCAGAAAGCGGTGCGGAGTGTCCGCTGGCAAATTTGAAAATTGATTGGGGCGGACGATTGGATAAGGAAAACTCCCCAGATAATTATTGAATTCATTGAGGTCGCCGCGTGATCGGCTGCGCACGTAGGACAAAAATAAATACTGATCTTCTTTCCATTTCATCTGCGAGCTGACTTCAAATTGATCGTAGCGGGATTTGCCTCCGCCGCCTAAAACTAAAGCATCTTTGCCCTCCACAACTTTAGGATTCACGATCAACAATCCTTGTGAATTACTCTTTTGATAATTAGCTCTGACGCGAAAATTCGTTGTGATCGGATGTTCGATTTCAACCGTCAATGTTTCGGTGTAAGGCGCAAAATTTCCAGCTACATTGTTGGAGCGGATGAATGGCGTGCGTGTCGCTTCGGCTTGATCGGTAATGTTGTAGAAACGGCGTGGGCCGTCAATGACTAGACCGTCCGCGCCGTACGTTGAAACGATTTGGTTTGGATAATTGCTGAACGAATACGCATTCAACGGGACGCGATCATAAAATAATCCGTAGCCGGCGCGAACAGCGGTTTTTTGATTGCCGAACGGAGTCCACGCAAAGCCAATGCGCGGTGCAAATCTAGCGGTTTCAGTGATGCCTTGCCGTTCCGCACGCAAGCCAATATCTACGGCAAAATTTTGAGAGACGACCCAGTGATCCTGGCCGAAGAAAGCGAGTTCAAGATCGCGGCGATTGTAGGGGGTGCCGTCAACAAATTCGATGCGTTGCAACAGGCGATTTTGCGCATCACGAATGTTGACTGGACGGGCAATGAATTGTCCGCGATTCATTGTCCGCGTGATGCCGCTGCCAATTTTTAAATTGTGAATTCCGGCGGCTTCTAATGGGCGAAGAGTGAAAATTTCCTGCCAATCAATCCGCGAAGAACGACGACCCTGTTCGTTAAAATAATTTCCAAAATTTCCTGTTGGCGTCAAATTCATTTCGTTACGACCTTGCCCCCAAACTCCCTGATGAGCGCGTTTGATGGCGATGGTGCTTTCCAATAAATTTGTGCCGAGCGTCCAACGATCAATGATGGTGCCGGTATAATCACGCGTCCTAAAATTTGGTGTAACAGGACGTTGATTGAAAAAATCCAGATTAAAAAATTTCGATTGTCGTGGCGTAATATGAATCGTCCCGGTTAAGGAATGATTCGGAATCTCGATGTAATCAAGCTGCGTGAACGAATTGACGGATTCGTTAATTGTTTCGTTATTCGGAAATGCCAGCGCCAGCACCCTGGCTTTTTTAATGGAATATTCGATGCCTTGCGATATGTATAATTTATTTTTGATAAGCGGGCCGTTGAAAACGATCCGCGGTGTAGCGTCCTTCAAGCCACGCAACTTACTGCGTAAATATCGAAATTCCGGCAGCGGATCGTTGAGCTCGAAATTCCATTTTTCACCGCCGCGTCTGGTTTCTACCGAGACGACTCCGGCTGTGAATCTGCCGTATTGCGCGAGAAATGGTGACTTGTAAACATTCAAAGTTTCGACGCTATCAACGGGAATTGTTAAGCCAAATTGTCCAGTCGCAGGATCAGTCACGTCCATTGAGTTCACAAGTAATGCGCTACGGTTTTCACCACTTCCACTAATGCGAAGTTCGCCTTGATCGCTGCGAATAATTCCCGGAACTAGCGGCAGCGCATCCGTGACAGTGTTTGGTTTGATCGCCGTATTTTTCGCCTGTGTGCGGCTAATGTCCGTTGAAGTGCTCGCCCCCTGCTCAATCGGATTCACCGTCGCATTCGTGGCTGTCACATTAACCGCATCTGAAATATTGACCTTTGGGACCAACACGAATTCAAACGCCAAAGGCGTGCCAGTTTGAAACAAAACATCATCTTTGATGCGAGGTTCCAGACCTTCTTTACTGGCGCTTAGTTCGTAGGTACCTGAAAGTTGAGCGGTTACATTTACTTCACCCGTTTCATTGGTGATCGCTGAGGAAATTAATTTTCCATCCTTTTTTAATTCAACTCTGACAGCAACAATTGGTTTGCCAGATTCATCAATGGCACTTACTTTAATCGAAGTTGGCTGTGCCAAAATCGAGATCGAAAATAAGAGCAAAAAAATAAGGATGATGGTTATCCGTTGGTACTGCATCTAAAGAAAATCTCCTGCTCATTGGGGGGAGTCAACAACTGTATTAACATATCTTAATTAACCTAGTAAATCTCTGATAGTTTCGGGATTTAATTTTCATAATTCAATCAAACATCGCATTTAGAATGCGGTTTAAGCTAAATTCGTTGCCTAAAATGATTTCGACACTAATTTTTAATAAAACAGCAAAATCTTTCAAAAAGGTCAGCGATCCAAACAAAATTGCTGAACTAAAAGTAAATACGGACATTGTCCTGTGGGTGGATGTGACAAATCCTTCTGAGGCAGAATTTCAATGTCTGGAAAAGCAATTCGGGTTTCATCATCTGGCAATGGAAGATTGCCGAAACGCGCACCAGCGTCCCAAAATCGAAGACTATCATGGCTATTATTTTCTAGTCCTTTACGATGCCAAGCTCAGCGAGGATGAAAAGCACCTTGAGTTACAGGAAATTGATATTTTCTTAGCTAAAGATTACGTTGTCACAGTTCATAAAAAAGATTATCCGGCCCTGAGAGAAGTTGAATCGCAGTGGCGCAACTGGACGGATTTAGCTGAACATGGCGGAGGTTTACTTGCCTATTTAATTCTGGACGTTGTTGTAGATCGTTACTTTCCTATCTTGGATTCAATTTCAGATCGGATTGATGTGATGGAGGATGCCTTATTTGAAGCAACCGACACTGCCGAGATAGAGGAAATTTTTCAGATTAAAAAACAATTACTAAAAATGCGGCGTGCGATCAGCCCACTCCGTGAAGCCCTGAATACATTACTACGTCGAGAGCAGCCGATTTTTGCCCGTGAAATGCAATACTATTTTCAGGACGTTTACGATCATATCATTCGTGTTTCCGATATGATTGACATTACGCGCGACCTGCTGAGTTCAACTGTCGATATATATTTATCTATTCAAAGTAATCGGATGAACATGGTGATGAAACGGATGACAGCGGTATCTACAATCCTGATGACAATGGCAATAATTCCTGGCATTTATGGGATGAATTTCGCGCGAATACCAGAATTACAATGGTTTAATGGATATTACTGGGCACTGGGTTTGATGTTGGTGGTGGGTACTGCGGAATTAATTTTCTTCCGACGAGTTAAATGGTTATAGCAGCCGTGCGATCAAAAAACTAATCATCAAATCCAATTCCTTCATTCCGGAAAGATTAGAAAGTGTCTTGACAGGAATACTTAGAACAGATATACATCAGCCCTCCCCAAAAATTTGTTGTTAGAGCTTATGTTGAGATAGTTATGATTAACGGTTGATTCAGCCTTCAACTTGTTGAGTTAGACATAAGCCATTTCTTATTAGCCTGCACTTTCAGGCTGGTCTGCATGAATTGAATGCCGACCTAATTTTCTTCAAGGTTAATCAGGCAAGAATTTCTATTGGCTAGATTTTTCTAGCCTGATCTGTGCGTTTAGCAATTAAGTAGTTCACGAAATATTACATCAGAGGAAATCCCGTATGACTCAGCCCAAGTCAATCTTTAGTTTTTCTGCGCTCACCCAAAAGAGCGTTGTAGTTAGCCTATTGGTGATTACTTTTGGCATAATTACGGTTTGGGCAACTCCGCCCAAGCTCGTTCATTCCCAAAAATCAAAAGTCAGGAAACTAGTGACTGCTAAAGCAACGGAGTCCAAAAAGCGTCCGAACAAAGATTGCGATCAAGTTGTAAAAGCCGATGTCGTTGCATTGGAGCAACCGTACTTTTATAACCGATTTGGTTCGTTCAATCCTGACGGGTTGATGTTTGCCTTGCGCGAAGATGTGGTAGACAAGGACGGCAAGCTCCTTAAAGTGGACTGTGGCAGTAACGGCTGCGCTGAAGATGAAAATTATGTGGGAACAGCCAAGCTCCGTTCCGACAAACGCCCGCGTCCCTTAGTCCTGCGCGTAAACGAAGGCGATTGCTTACAAGTAACATTCACGAATCTCTTGTCATCCACTCCACCCAGCGGCGAAGCTTCCATTGAAGAAATAGATAAATCAAAGACCGGACAACGTCCGGTTGAAATGTCCGATGTGCCCATCTCACAGGACGCGCTGGCCACGCGTTATGCTTCGATGCACGTGAACGGATTGGAATATGTAACGGCTAACGGAATCAATTCTGATGGTACCAATGTAGGCATTAATACGCTCTCAATGGTCAAGCCGGGAGCGACTACGGTTTACACCTGGTACGGCAAAAAACAGGGCGGGTTTTTCTTTCATTCAATGGGCGCTCCCGTTGGTGGAGAAGGCAACGGCGGGCAACTTGATCTAGGATTATTCGGCTCAATCAATGTGCAGCCGAAAGGCTCGAAATGGTATCGGTCACAGGTGACGCACAATCAGATGAAGCAGCTGTATCAGCGCGAAGGTAAAGAGTATCGGGATAAAAGTACCGGGTTGCCATTACTCAGTTGCCGTTATCTGCTGCCGGATGGCAAAGAAGATACAGCAAAGATTAAAGCGTGCCAGGCTCAAATGAAGGCGAATTTCAATGGCAATGATTATTACGACACCTTCGATCAGGGACGCAAAGACCGGAAGATTCCGGTTCTCAACATTCTTTCTAAAGAAAATAAAATTGTTCATAGCGATTTGAACGCGATCATTGTGTACCCGCGTGATAACGATCACATGGGATCAGATGGGAGATGGAAGCCCTGTAAAACCGGCGATTCGGCAACACGATGCAATAATCCGTACCGTGAATTCACCGTCATTTTTCACGACGAGTTGAAAGGACAACAGGCATTCGCGGCACTCGAAGACGAAGCCTTTCCACCCAGTTATTTGAGAGAAGGAATGGGGATTAATTACGGCTCTTCGGGAATAGGCGCGCCGGTACTGGCAAATCGGATGCGGATCGGCGCGGGTGCGGATTGTGAAGAATGCAAGCTGGAAGAATTCTTTCTTTCTTCGTGGGTGCAGGGCGATCCCGCGATGTTGGTCAAGCGAGATGCGCAGGGAAAGGTCAGCGAAAATCTTTATCAGGATGATCCATCTAATGTCCATCATTCCTATCTCGGTGATCAGGTCCGATTTGTGAACATGCATGCTGGCCCCAAAGAGACTCACGTTTTTCACTTGCACGCGCAGCAGTGGGAACAAGACAAGGAAATGAGTAATTCGGCGGTGCTGGATTCACAGACAATTTCTCCCGGCGCGACTTTCAGCTATGACATTTTGAATGGTGGAGCTGGTAATTTAAATCACACGGTAGGCGATTCAATCTTTCATTGCCATTTATATCCTCACTTCGCGCAGGGCATGTGGGAGCTGTGGCGCACGCACGATACGTTTGAAGACGGGACGCAGAAAAATTTCTTCACTGCTGTGAATTCAGGCGATGTGAATCCGTGCGGAAAATTCAAAGCGGATGGCAGCTTTGAACCTTGCGGACGAAATTTGCCGGACAAGGAAATTCAAGATGGAACGTTAACGCCTGCGCTCGTTCCGTTGCCGCTGATTGCGCTGCCTCCGATGCCGTCAGATAAATTTGGGGGCTACCCGTTTTATATTCCTGCAATGGCGGGGCATCGTCCGCCACAACCTCCAAATGATATGGAATGCAATGATCCCGGTTGGAAGCCCTGGGACAAAAACGGCAATCCGCAAGCCTGCCAGGATGAAAACAACGGAGGACTCCCGCGACACATTATTGCGAAAGCCGAAGCCGTTGATTATCTCGCCTTTACACCGGGGCAGGATGCAGCGAAACGCGATTTGTACCAAAAAGAAATTGAAGAAGGCTTTCTGTCTCATCCTAAATGTTCAGTTGAAGATGAGAAGCTGGGAAAGTGCATTTCGAAATGCACACCGGAAAAACGCGCACAGGGTTTGTGTGATTTATTTGATTTAGGAATTTCCACGAATATTGAAATTGCCGAACGTGTTAGCTCGGTGAATACCAACAAAAATAATCATTTTTCTTTAGCGCGAAAATTGGAAAAAGGTCAATTCGTTTTTCTGAATCCGTTGGGAGACAGTCACACGAATAAGTCGTATCAAGGCTGGGCTGCCAAGGCGATGCAGCGCGAACAAATTGCGATGAAAGTTCACGCAAACCGATGGAATCCTATCACGCAAACTGATGTTCCCGGTGAGTCAGCTTCGGCTGACGTTCCAGCCACCGCAACTCCAAAATCGGAAGGTTACGAAAGCGCAGATCACACCGGAAAACACGAGCATGAATTCGGAAAATTAACAGCTCCGGCAAACAGTAAAAAAACCATTGAAAAAAATATTTTTGCCGTGAATGGACGTGATCCGATGCCGGGTGCGCCGTACGCTGATCCGTGTCCCGATTGGGTGAAAACCGGTGTTGATGAAAATGGCAAAGAGAAAGTGGAAAGAGTGGATACCCGCGTTTATCGCGGTGCTTATGTGCAATTTGATTTGACCGTTAACAAATACGGCTGGCACGATCCTCAAGCCCGCATCGCAGTTCTTGAAGAAGACGTAGCCGATACAATTTCAGGGCAGCGTCCTGCCGAACCATTATTTTTTCGTGCAAAATCAGGCGAGTGCATCGAGTTTAGAGCAACCAATCTGGTGCCGAGCACATTGAATCTCGATGACTTTCAAATCTTTTCTGCCACCGACACGATTGGGCAACATATTCATCTCGTGAAATTTGATGTGACCTCTTCGGACGGTTCTGCAAATGGATGGAATTATGAAGACGGAACATTTTCACCTGACGAAGTTCGTGAACGCCTGCATGCGCATAATGAACAAGTAAAAGCTGATGGCGAACCCGAAAATAGTTCCAGAATGATGAAGCCGAAAATGCACCCGATGTTTAGCACGACGAAAACGGAGAGGCATTTTGGTTCATATTTCAATA
>JAYTCQ010000277.1:0-8758 GCA_043736395.1 Blastocatellia bacterium
TAGACATTCCAGAGTACTGGCGCCCTTACTGCGTGCGGGCTTCTGCATTCTTTATGCAGGCAATCCCTTCGTAATAATTCTTTCCATCACCTCTGCAAACAAATCAATCTCAGGCAAAGTCGTATAAACATTGGGTGTGATGCGGATTCCATTGACGCCGCGATCATTTACAATCGGCGTCGTGATGATCCGATATTCGTTTTGCAGGTAAGCTCCAATCTTCAACAAATCCATACCTTCGACGTCTACATTTGCAAGTCCAACCGACATCGAAGGATCAAAGCTTGTCCGCAATTTCACGCCCTTCAATGGTTCTAATCGTTTCGCCCAACGTTGAAAAAGAAAGCGCATGCGAGCTTCTTTGCGTTCGGCTCCGATGCCTTCGTGAAAAGTCAGAGCTTCGCCAATAGCTAAATAATTTCCTGATGGATGGGTACCGATTTGTTCAAATTTTCTGATGTTATTGTCGAGTGACTCATCGGCTCCGAACATTGGCCAGATTTTAGGAATTTTATTTTTACGCATATACAGCATCCCCGTACCGACGGGAGCGAGGAGCCATTTATGTAAACTTACGCCGTAAAAATCACAATCCAGATCAGGCTGCTTTGTTGCAACGTGAGCGAACGCATGCGCGCCGTCCACGATAACTTCGATGCCACGGTTCCGCCCCATTTGGCAGATTTTTTTGACCGGGAAAATCTGTCCGGTTAAATTTGTCATGTGGCAAAAATGGATGACCTTGGTTTTTGGCGTAATCGCTTTTTCAAAAAGTATGGCGAGTTCATCCAAAGATTTTGGCGGAGTAGGGAATTGAATTTTTTTGACTACGATGCCGTCGCGCCGTTCACGTTGACGCCACGTCGAAAGCATCCGTGGATAATCCTGCATCGTAGTCAGCACTTCATCGCCAGCCTTTAAATCCATCCCGAATTGCACAGTTTCGAGTGCTTCGCTGGCGTTACGCGTGAACGCAATTTCTTCTGAATCACACCCAAAATTCCTAGCTAATTTTTTTCGTACGGTTTCAAGTTGTGGATCAAGGATGCGCCACATGTTAAATGCCGGGGCGTGATTTGAAAACTGAATGTAGCGTTGCATGGCAGCCTGTACGATCCGCGGTGATGGGCTGACTCCGCCGTTGTTGAGGTTGATGACGCTGCGATCAATATCAAATGCCTGCTGTACCTGAAACCAAAAATCTTCATTCTGTGCGGCTTCTTCCGGTGGAAGGTGATTGACATATTTTGTTGCGGCAATCGCGTTTTCAATTCCTTTTTCGTTGAATTGCGCGACGGCGGCTCCGGCGGTTTTGAGGAAATTTCTTCGGGTGAACATGAAGCATGCTCCAATTGCCGCGTAGCGGCAGATGAATTTAGCCGTGGTGTTTCAACCCACGGTAGGATGCGACGGAAATCTTTTGGCGCGTCCGCGACAATTGAAAATAAACGTAAGCTCAGTCGTCGCTGACGCGACGTGATTAATTGTACCTGCTTTACCGTGGGTTGAAACACCACGGCTAAATTCACGGCGTCGCTACACGACAAAAACTAATACAGAGAAATTGATTTTACATTGTTTCAAAAAAGCTTCCCAAAATAATGCGGCATCGCCTTTAGCCACCATTCCCAATCGTGTTTTACATCGTGTCCCCAAATATCCAGCCAGTTTGGAATGCCTTTGCTGTCGAGGATTCCTGACAAGCGACGTGAACGGTCGGCGTCCTCAAAGGCTCCCTGTCCTGAAAAAATAATGATCGGTTTTTCCCCGCTTTGCAGAGTCGGCAAATGGTAGTGATCGTCGAGCTTCGGTAAGTAATCTACGGGGTTATTGAAGTATACATTTTCATCGTAATGACCATTCAGAAAATTCCTGATGTCATAACTTCCGCTCAATAAAATCGCACCTGCGAAGAGATCGGAGTGCTTGAAAAAAAGATTGCATGCCAGGTACGCGCCGAGGCTGATTCCGGTGATGAACGGTTTAATATTTTGATCGTTACAATCATTTCGAATCAGCGGCAAAACTTCTTCGGTGATGTAGCCGTCGTATGCATTCAGCCACATCATTTTTTCGTGTCCCGAAGCTTGCCGATTCATCAGCGCACGATCATTGACGCTGTTGACGGAATATAGTTTTACTTTTCCTTCGTCAACAAACGAACTGACCGAATCAATTAATTTAAAGCGTTCGTACTCCAAGAAATCAGCAGCGGCAGTAGGAAGCATTAAGATCGGATGTCCGAAATGTCCGTATGCTGCGAGCGGCATTTCCTGATGTAATCGTTCGCTGTACCAGGATGTTAGATTGCGTTTCATAAATTGATAATAATGCGAAATAGCGTAGCAGTCACTTTAATAAATTGGCAACCATTCTTGCGTGAATCGGCGAAGTCTTGGATAATGCGCGATTGAATTAATCGTAGCGCAAACTTTCCAGTTTGCGTATGTAGCGGCAAGAACTCTGAAGGAAGACAGGCTCATTCGGTAAATCATTAGTTTCGATGAAAGAAATTTGTGATGTCAAAACGCAAACCGGAAAGTTTGCGGTACAAGGGGACACGGTGAAAAATATCTTAAATTTTAATCCACAAAATATTTTATCAATCGCATTCATAGCTCTATTAACATTGGCTTCGGCGTGTGTGACGAAAACGAAAACTGACGAATTGGTGATGTTACTCGAAAGTAAAGTCACAACGTTTGATCCGCGTAACAGCACGGAATCCAGCGATGCCCGCATCCAGCAATTGCTCTTTAACGGACTCACGAAAAAGAACGAAAAGTTTGAACCGGTCGGAGATTTAGCCGAGAGCTTTGAATCTTCGCCGGATTACAAAACCTGGACGTTTAAGTTGCGTCAAGGAGTTAAATTTCATAATGGACGCCCTTTGACTGCGGCGGATGTGAAATACACATTTGATACGTTGGTGCAGGGGAAATTGAAAAAATCTGGTGAACTGACGCGCGATAATAATCTGGCGATGATCGAAGCGCCGGACGCGAATACTGTGATTTTTCGGTGCAATAATGCGTTGCCAGGCTTTGCGAATTTGATCTTGCCGATTGGGATAATCCCCGAAGGCTCGGCTGAGACGCAGGCGAAAGCGCCTGTGGGCACGGGGCCATTTAAATTTGTCAGTTACGCTTCCGATCAGGAAATTTTGTTAGCGGCAAATGAAAATTATTTCGGCGGGCCTTCAACAGTTAAGACTTTAAAAGTGAAAATCGTCCCTGATAACACAACACGAGATGCGGAGCTGCGTAGCGGTTCCGGTGATTTGGCGATCAACGCTGATTTCGATCCCGTGACAGTGGAATCTTTGAAAAAAGCTCCGAACGTAAAGGTCATGCAGAGCGACGGAACGAACGTCGGCTACCTCGGCGTGAATATGGATGATCCATTGCTGAAAGATGTGCGCATTCGTCAGGCGCTTGCGTACGGCATTGACCGCGAAGCTATCATTCGCGATGTCTTGCTTGGACAAGCAAAAACTGCGAACAGCGTGTTACCTGTGACACAGTGGGCTTATGAAAAGGATTCGGCGATTTATAATTTTGAAATTGAAAAAGCCAAAGCTTTGTTAGATCAAGCCGGTAAAAAGCAGGACGGAGACAAGCCCCGATTTAAGCTGTCGTTGAAGACTTCGACGAATTCGCTCTCACGGAAAATCGGTGAAGTCCTGCAAGAGCAATTTCGCCGGATTGGGATTGAGCTTACCTTGATGCCGCTTGAACGAAACGTCATGCTTGATGATGTCCTGAAAGGAAATTATCAACTGTATTACCTGCAAATGGTGGGTGGAAATCAAAGCACTGACATCTTTAAATTTGCGTACCATTCAAAATCTGTTCCACCCAATGGACAGAATCGGATGCGATACAGCAATCCCAAAGTCGACAAATTAATTGATGATGCTTTGTTGGCTCCGCAGGAAAAGCGGAAAGAAATTTATTCGGAAATTCAAAAAACTCTCGCACTGGAATTACCGCAAATTTACCTGTGGTATCCATCTGCAATCACCGTCGTCAGAGACCGTGCCAACGGCATCGTCCAAGACCCCAGCGGCGATTGGAGCGTCGTGCGTAACGTCAAACTAAATCCCTAGTCTATTGAGTCTTTAAAGTCCGTAGAGTCTATAGAGTCTCTCGTGGCGACAAGGACTCGATAGACCCTAAAACTCACTCGACTCTAAAGACTATTCTTATGGCAAAAGCAAAAAAAGCGAAAATTGGAATGATCGGACTCGCCGTGATGGGCGAAAATCTGGCGCTGAACATTGCGCGTAATGGCTTCCCGATAGCTGTCTTCAATCGTGATACCACGAAGGTAGATAAATTTCTGGCGCGGGCAGAAAGCTTCGATGATAGTGATAAAGTTATCGGAACTTATTCACTCGAAACATTTGTCGCCGCACTTGAGCGTCCACGAAAAATTATTCTGCTTGTGAAAGCGGGCGATCCGGTAGACGCCGTACTCGCGCAGTTGAAGCCTTTGCTCAAAAAAGGCGACATCGTCATTGATGGTGGAAATTCTTTCTTCCGCGATACACAGCGTCGCGAAAAAGAAATGAAAGCTTCCGGCATTCGCTATATCGGTTCCGGCGTTTCAGGCGGCGAATCCGGCGCTTTGTGGGGGCCTTCGCTGATGCCTGGTGGCGACGAAGCCGCGTACAATGAAATCAAGCCAATCTGGGAAGCTATCGCCGCGAAAGTTGATGACGGCCCTTGTGTGACTTACATCGGAAAAGACGGGGCAGGACATTTCGTCAAGATGGTGCACAACGGAATTGAGTACGGCGATATGCAGTTGATTGCAGAAGCGTACGATATTTTGCGGAACGCGCTGGGCTTGACTGCGCCGGAACTGCACAAAGTTTTCAAGTCGTGGAATGCCGGAATGTTGGATTCATTTCTGATCGAAATCACGGCCAGAATCTTTAGCGTCAGCGATCCTGAAACTGGCAAAGCGCTGGTTGATCTCGTGCTCGATAAGGCCGGACAAAAGGGAACCGGCAAATGGACTTCGCAATGTGCGTTGGAATTAGGCGTTGTCATTCCGACGATTAATGCTGCTGTGGATTCGCGTATTTTGTCTTCGATGAAAGATGAACGCGTGGCCGCCAGCAAACAAATTAAAGGCCCGAAAGCAAAATATGAAGGCAACAAAAAAGCGTTAATTGATGCGGTTCGTGATGCGCTGTATGCCAGCAAGATTTGTTCGTACGCGCAAGGCATGAACCTGATACGTGCTCAAGCTGCCGTCGAAGGTTGGGATTTAAATATGGGCGAAATTTCGCGTATTTGGAAAGGCGGCTGCATCATTCGTGCGCAGTTCCTCGATAAGATTAAGCAGGCCTATCAGCGTCGTGCGGACTTGCCGAATTTATTACTTGATCCTGATTTCAAAACGTGGGTTACGAAAGCCCAACCGCGCTGGCGTCAAGCTGTTATCACTGCGCAAAGCTTAGGCATTGCGATTCCGGCGATGAGCGCAAGTCTGGCGTATTTCGATTCGTATCGCACGGCGAATCTGCCACAAAATTTAACGCAGGCACAGCGCGATTTCTTCGGCTCGCATACGTATGAACGCACAGATAAACCATCGGGAGTGTTTGTGCATACAGAGTGGGAAGAGCTATCAAAATAATTAATGTGAAAATATATTCGACCACGAAGTTTCCTAAACAATGGAAACTTCGTGGTTATTTTTTTAGAAATCATATTGTAGAAAATGCTGACACGATTGTTAATCATTGCAGATGATTTGACTGGCGCGAATGACACCGGTGTTCAATTCGCACAGCAAGGCATTTCTACGCTCGTTAGCATTCATCACGAAATTCCACTGACAAATTTTACTGAGTATTGCGAAGTGTTGGTGATGAACACTGAATCGCGTCACGTCACGCCTGACGTAGCCTATGCCCGTGTCTTAAAAATTGCGCAACAAGGTGTCGCGCTCGGCATTCCGCATTTTTACAAAAAAACAGATTCGACTCTGCGCGGAAATATTGGCAGCGAACTGGAAGCGTTGTTATCTGCGACCAATGAAAACACTTTATTTTTTGCGCCTGCTTATCCCAAGCTGAAACGCACAGTAAACGCAGGCACACTGTTTGTGAAGGGCGTTGCGCTGCATCTGACTTCATTTGCGAGCGACCCGCTTAATCCGCTGAATGATGCTTTTATCCCGAAAATTCTCGCGCACCAAACCTCAGTACAAATCGAATTATTCAACGGACTCAATCTCAAAACATCCAAGCCGACAATTTTTGTGATAGACACTGATAGTGATGAGGATTTGCAGAGAGATGCGCGACAGATCACTCGAAATTCGAAGCTCTTAGCGGGTTCAGCCGGATGGGCAGCCTGCTTGCCTGAAGCATTGCAATTCAATACGAAAGCGGTGCCACAAATTCCATTATCCACCCCGATGTTGATTGTGAACGGAAGTCTTCATGAAAATTCTTTGCGTCAAATTGATTATGCTGCACAGCAGGGAATTCCGGTCGTAAATATAAATTCTTTGCAGGTGCATCAGCAATATGCCGTCGCGGATCGCATAATTCTCACGACGAATAAATCTGCTCACGACACACATGCAGCTGAAAAAATGGCGAATCAGGTACGTCAAGTACTAGCCCGTTCTGAGGTGAAAACATTAGTTGTTTTTGGCGGAGACACGCTTGCTGCAATCGCGCAAACATTGCATTGGAACGCATTTCGCCCTCGCTTTGAAATCTTTGACGGAATCCCTGTAGTGGAAATTTGCGAAGATGAAAATCTTTTGCTTGTCACCAAGGCTGGCGGATTTGGCGAGGAAGACTTGCTTATGAAGTTGATCGAAAAATAAACCTACACCATTACAATAACTACCAACTATCAATTTGTAACTACTCCCTACGATGCACGTAATGCCTTGAAAATATTCTTTGCAAAATAGTTGATAGTTGGGAGTTAGTAGTTGATAGTTTGTCTTGAGGAGAAAATTCTTAATGTGTATCGCAATCACCATGGGAGACAGCAGCGGCGTCGGCCCTGAAATTATTTTGCAGGCGTACTCGAACCGCGAATTACCCGATGATTTTATTGTCGTCGGAGATTTCAATATCTTGCAGCACTGCAATGAAAAGTTGAACTACGGCGTTGCACTCAATAAAATCAGTGCTGTGGATGAACGTGTCGCAAATGTTTTAAATGTTTTGGATTTAAATTTGATGACCGTTGAAGATTTGCAAATCGGAGAAATCTCGCAGGCTTCCGGCGCGGCAGCCCTGCAATATGTAAAGCACGCAACTGAACTTGCCTTGGCAAAAAAAGTCTCCGCCGTAGTCACCTTGCCGATCAACAAAGAAGCTACACGATTGACCGCGCCCAATTTTTCCGGGCATACGGAATACATCGCGGAATTATGCGGCGAAGAAAATTATACGATGATGCTGGTTTCGGAGCGGCTGATCGTGACGCACGTTTCGACGCATATTTCTTTGCGCCGCGCGCTCGATGAAGTGACGACAAAAAAAGTTCTGGACATCATCCGCCTCACGAATACTGCCGTAGCGAAATTGCGTCCGCGCCAAAAAATCGCCGTCGCCGGATTGAATCCACACGCCGGAGAAAACGGTTCATTCGGCTCCGAAGATATTGAATTTATCAAGCCCGCTGTGGACCTCGCCCGCGCCGAAGGTATCGACGCCAACGGCCCTTTCCCGCCAGATACAATTTTTTTCCAGACCGTCAAAGGCAAAGCCTACGACGCGATTGTGTGCATGTACCACGATCAAGGCCACATCCCAATGAAGCTGCTGGATTTTGAAGGTGGAATCAACGTGACGCTCGGCTTGCCAATCGTTCGCACTTCGGTGGATCACGGCACTGCGTTTGATATTGCGTGGCAAGGCAAGGCTTTTACGCGGAGCTTGAAAGAGGCGACTGAATTAGCCCTGAAATTGGCTGGATGCGACCAGTCGTAGATTTATTTTTAGCCTACTTTTCTGCCGATCCAAAATTATTAATCTTTATAAAAATTTTTCGTTAGTTAGTACTAGCTACCACTTGGACGTTCTGTGAATCTAGTGTCTTTGCAACAGTGAATTCGACTTTACGCTGTGGGCAATAAGATGCTAGCCCGCTTTTTCAGAGTAACGGTCAAAGCGATTGGAAAGAATAAAAAAGGTCGGTGCCCAAAGTCCAACAAAGATGCCGAATCGCTCTCCATGCGCTTGAGATTCGGGCGACGTTCCGCCTGTCAAAAACCAGATGGCGATTGAACCTATGATTGAAACAAAGCCAAGGATGAAGCAGAGCGTACCGATAAGTTTAATTTGTGATTGATTCATATTTTTAATGATCGTACTTTCGAACGTTAGGTTGGTTTTCGTTTAAACGACTAAATCTAAATTTGAGCAGCTGAGTTTAGGCGGTTAAGTTGGAGTTAGTAAATTCAATAATACCTTAGCACTTCTCATAAGCAATGAGCAAATCGTATAGCTGGATGCGCTTTCTTTGATTCTCACGAAGAGGTACAGAATCTGAATGAACCCGTGTTGCGCCAATAAATTTGCCTTGTAATTTCCCCTCAAGAATCCTTCAAAACTTTCAGAGAAAAATCTCAGCTTTCTCTCAAGACGAATCACCACTTCAGGCACTATTCTTCACACGTCAACCAATGACATACCAAAAATAGTGCGCCGGAGCAGCTCGGATTCGCAGTTCTGGCGCGGAATTTAAATATCAGGAGCCAGTATGAACACCCA
>JAYTCQ010000278.1:0-32972 GCA_043736395.1 Blastocatellia bacterium
CAGTAAGGGCGTCCGTACTCCGCGAAATTTTCATTGAGTACGGACGCCCTTACTGCGTGCAGGCTTCTGCATTATTCTCCCGCAAAAATCTTATCTACCCGCTGGCTGACATCTTTCAAATATTTCTCGTCACCGCCGCTCAATTCCACCGTTAAATATCCGTTGTAGCCAATGTCGCCGATGGCTTTGCGGACTTCTTTCCAGTCAATGCTGCCTTCACGTAAAGCGACAAAGTTGCGTGTCTTCGTATCGAAATCTTTCAGATGAAATTTCACGATTCGTTTTCCTAAATGACGAATCCATTCCTGCGGATAGCCGTACATCACAATATTGCCGACATCGAAATAAGCCTTGACCCACGGGCTTTTGAATTGATCCACGTAACGGGCGAGTTCATAAGGAGTGAGCAAAAATTTGTTCCAGACTTCTTCGATTGCAATGACGACTTTTAATTCCTGCGCAAGTGGAATCAATTTTTTGATGTTTGGTACAGAACGTTGCCACGCTTGCGGAATTGTTGTCGTTGCGTCTACGACAGCGGGGACGAGCAGCACTGTATCTGCACCCCATAATTTCGCATTGCGCAAACTGGTTTCCATCCCTTTCATGCTGGCAGCAATTTTGTTTGGATCACTGCTCGAAAGGGGATTGCTCCAATGCGCCATGTTCATCACCGAATGAATGCGAAGCTTGGCTTTGTCGGCGGCTTCTTTGATTTGTTCGGCTTCTTTTTGGTCGGTGATCGTTTGCGCTTCCATCGCTTCAAAGCCGCAATCAATGGCTAATTTGAAGCGGTCGAGGTACGGCATTTCTTTCGGCAGCATGCTGATGAGCACGGCTTTTTTGAGCTGGCCTGTTTGAGCAAAATTGGTTTTGGGCAGCATTGTTGCTGCGGCTGTTAAAGCAGTAGTAGTGATGAATTCTCGTCGTTGCATAGTTTTCTCCTTCGCAAATTAATAGACCGCCGATGAAGCGGATTAGGCGGGTTTACGCTGATCTGATCCCTACATCCGCGTCATCAGCGGTCTATTCTTAAAATCTATCAAATCGTACCACCGCATCTGGATCGCCTTCCAGATGTAGCGTGTCAACAAATCGAACGTTGTGCGATTCTGTAGTCATTAACAAAGATTCAGTCCGTGTGCCGCTACCGAAAAATCTGACGCCGCGCAGCATTCCGTCCGTGACTCCGCAGGCGGCGAAAATTATTTTTCTGCCCGGAGCTAATTCGTTCGTATCGTACACGCGGGATGGATCGCTGATGCCCATCGCTTTCATTCGATCTACGATGTCATCGGCAATGCGGGCGCGGTCTTCGGGCTGTTCCATTTGTTCTTTGGTGAGAAAGCGCGCCTGAATTTCTCCGTTCAGGCATTTCATCGCAGCGGCAGTGATGACGCCTTCGGGACCGCCACCAATTCCCATCACAGCATGAACACCGGAGCCTCCGACCGCAGCAGAAATACCTGCCGAAAGATCGCCATCTGAAATTAAGCGAATGCGCGCACCGGCGGCTTTAATGTCCTGCACTAATTTTATATGGCGCGGGCGATCCATGACGACGATGACTAAATCTTCAATGTCACGATTGAGGCGGCGAGCGATGGCTTTTAAATTGTCTTTCACGGGAGCATCAATGTCCACAGCGCCTTTTGCTCCGGGGCCGACAATTAATTTATTCATGTAAATGTCGGGAGCGTGAAGCAGTCCGCCGCGTTCAGCCGCGGCCAAAACTGCGATGGCGTTCGGTGCTCCGGTCGCACAGAGATTGGTGCCTTCCAGCGGATCAACAGCGATGTCAACTTCAGGGTAGGGAATGTCGGAATTCTCGTCTGAAATGCCGATGCCGAGATGCTCGCCGATGTAAAGCATGGGAGCTTCATCGCGTTCGCCTTCACCAATCACGATACGCCCTTTCATCGGGATCATGTCCATCTCGGAGCGCATTTTTTCGACGGCGACTTGATCAGAATATTTTCGTTCACCGCGTCCCATTGTCCGTGCGGCTTCGATAGCAGCCATCTCGACAACACGCAGAAAATTGTAAACCAGATTTTGTTCGCGACGACGTTCAATTCCAAGTGAGTCCATATTGTTAGTCCTGAGAAATTATTGCAGAAGCCCGCACGCAGTAAGGGCGCCATTACATTTCAAACAAATAAAGCATAAATGCGAATTCTGCATAAATCACTAGCGTCCTTACTGCGTGCGGGCTTCTACAGGCAGAACTTCTGCCACTTGCCTAAAAAAATATTTCAGTTTTTCCAGCCCTGAAATTATGTTCAGAAATAAGTCGTAAAATTGTCCGAGCAATTTTTTTACCGCCTACTTCAGAAGGCTCGATTTCATTAGCGTAATCAGTGGGTTCATTACAAACAAGCCGTAAATCTATCAACGGCAGACCAGCTAAAAATGCCTGCCTGATGATTATATCGTTGAAAGATGCGAGCGCAGCTACTGATATTTTTTGGGCGAAAGCTTCGGGGATTTGCGGATAATAAATTGTGCAAACGGCGGTTGGCTTTTTTAAACTTAAAATTGCTTCGAGCATTCGGCAGTAATGAAATTCAAAGGTGGAAGAATAGTCTGCCAATTTATCAAATACCTCGGCACTTGACGAAACTTTCATTTGTAAAACGTCAGCATTCAAAATGGCATCGTTTCCACCGACGCTGATAATCAAATGCGTAGTGTCGTGAGGTAAATCCAACGTTTGCCTTGCTACGCTTTTGACGACACTGCCATCAATCGCTCGAAGGGTTACTTCCCAATTTTTAGGAACCAGCTGATACAAATGCGAGAAAACAGTAAGCCCTCCATTCACGTAGGCTTCATTATCGAAAATTGAATCGCCGAGCAAGACAAGATGGTTCATGGTAAATCGGTAGCGCCCTTACTGCGTGCGGGCTTCTGCATGAAAAACTTCCAATTCTTTTTCCGCCAAATGTGGTTCGAAGCATTGCCGACAGCGCGCTTCGTATGAACCTGCTGCACCGACGACAACGCGTTCCTGGCTCGCGATGAGGCGTTGTGTATACGTCGCGGCGTGACCGCATTGCATACAAATGGCGCGTGTTTTGGTCACGTCTTCGGCGATCGCCATCAGGAGCGGCATCGGCTCAAATGGCTTGCCGAGGTAATCCATGTCGAGTCCGGCGATAATGACGCGTTTGCCGTCGTGGGCTAATTGGTTCGCGACTTCGACGAGGGCTTGATCAAAGAATTGACCTTCGTCAATGCCTACGACTTCGGTGTCTTCGGAAGTGCCTTCGATGATTTCCTGCGCAGTTTTCACGGCAAAAGATTCGATCTTTCGCTCGGCATGTGAAACGATATGGCTTTCGGAGTAACGATCATCAATGGCTGGTTTGAAAATCTGAACTTTTTGTTTGGCGATTTGCGCGCGGCGCATCCGGCGAATCAATTCTTCGCTTTTGCCGCTGAACATCGAACCGACGATGACTTCAATCCAACCTGTATTTGGGGAATAGTGTTCCACTACGAATTATGCCTTTCGAGAAAAATTTATTTGGGAAAAACTAACTACACCAATATTTCGGAGAACGCAATCAATGTCAATGAAAGAAAATATTCAAATCATCAAGGTCGCCGATGCAGTGGCTCTGGCGCAGACTGCTGCCGAATATTTTGCCCGCGCAGCCGCGGAAAATATCTTGCAACGAGGGCGGTTTACCGTTGCTCTTTCAGGTGGTTCTACACCGAAAGCGATGTTTGCGCTGCTGGCGGCAGAGCCATTTTGCAGCCGGATTGATTGGGCTCAGGTATATTTTTTCTGGGGTGATGAACGCTGCGTACCGCCTGATCATCCCGAAAGTAATTATCGCATGACATCTGAAGCTTTATTGTCGAAGGTGAACATTCCCGAAAAAAATGTATTTCGAATGCACGGCGAACTTGAGCCAACGGAAGCGGCGCAAAAATACGCTGAAACCCTGCTGGATTTTTTTCAGGCAGCACCAGTTTTTGATTTGGTATTTTTAGGCCTGGGAGCCGATGGACACACGGCTTCGCTGTTTCCGGGAACGAGCGCTTTGCAGGCGCCAGCCGACAAAATCGTAGTGGAAAACTATGTGGAAAAGTTAAAAGCTACGCGGCTGACGTTGACGGCGGGTACGATCAACGCGGCGCGAGACATAGTTTTTTTAGTCGCCGGAGTTGATAAAGCGACGACGCTTCAAAGCGTTCTCGAAGGTGAATATGTGCCTGAGATATTTCCCAGCCAATTGATTCAGCCAAAGAACACAAAAATAAAATGGATGATTGACGAAGCCGCTGCCAGCAGGATTTAACTCTGAACGGCTGACAACTTTTGTCAGCACGCACTTTCGCTCTTTGTGATAAATTAAGGGTTATTTGGTTACCCCGCCAAATAATTTATCTCGCCTCGTTACAACCCAACCTTTTATAGATGTCAGCCCAGTCTATTTGGCCGAGATTTTTAATGAATTTATTCAAAGATAAAAAAATCATCATTTCTGTAATTGCGATTGCCGCAGGACTTCTGCTGAACGCTTTTCCTGTTCCCCTCATGGGCAATTTCAAGCTTTATTTAGGGAGTATAGCGACACTTATTATTGCAGTTGAATACGGCGCTTTTTTGGGAATAGTAGTCGCTGTGTTGGTGAGTGGGGAAGTCAGTCTGCTGAGTCCGTATTCTGTCGCGATTATTTTGGGGGTTTGTGAAGCCGGAATGATTGGCGCATTAGTCAAAAAGAAAATGCATCCACTTCTGGCCTCAATCAGTTTTTGGGGGGTGTTGGCTACTCCCATCATCATTTTGTGGTTTGCTTCACGACACTTACTGGGAGGGGAAGCCTTTTTAGAGCATTTAATTCAAGGCCCTGTGAATGGCATTTTGAATATCTGGTTGGCAGAAATTGTCTTGTTAATTCTCCCCATCAAAAAATTCACGAAATCCACTCATCAGCAATTTGCGACACTTCCATTACGACAGCAAATCTGGCGCGCACTGGTTTTTATTTGTGTGATTCCATTATTGACGATGATTATTATCAATGGTTATCGGCAATCGCAATATCAGGAAAAGCAGGCAGCAAAGCATCTGGACGAAACATCAGAATTGATTCGGGATGGCCTCGACAGTCAGATCGCGAAATACCAGCAGGCAGTGAAAGTGCTCGGACAAATGCTGGAGAAAAATGATACTGCTGAGACAGGAGAGCTTAATTCCATGCTTGATGAATGGAATAAAGCGTATCAATCCTTTACGTTACTTTCAGTGTCAAACCTCAAAGGTACGGTGATCGCTTCCAGAGAACCGAAGGATTACGGTACAGCAGTTAATGTGGGAAATTATCCGAATTCGGCGGCAGATCGTCCGTACTTTCAGCAAACAATAAAAACAGGAAAATCGATTATCTCAGAAGTTTTTTTAGGGAGAATTAGTAAGGCGCCAGTTGTGGTGATTACAACCCCGGTCTATCAAAAGGGCGAATTATGGGCAGTGCTTTCAGCTTCGATTGATTTAGTAAAACTGAGAGAAAGCTCTATCAAAAATGATGTTTTTGAGGGAATAGGAATCATTGTTTCTGATCGTCAGGGACGTGTGATTATGTCCTCTTATCAAATGTATCAGCCGCTGCAATCAATAGTCGAAACTCCTTTAATGGAACACGCCAATGAATCCGTTCACGATAGCGCCTTTACGTATACCACTTCGGCGCAGCAACAAATTCTGGCGGGTCACAATAAATCCGAGTTTACCGGATGGACTGTTTTTGTACAGGAACCGAAATCAATTATCCGTCAGGAAGTCACAAAATATTATCTGACCAATTTAGTATGGTTAATCGTGCTCTCAATTCTAGCGGGGTTATTGGCCAGAGTTTTGTCAGGGGCCGTGACAAAACCGTTGGAACTTTTAGTGGAAAATATCAGGCGTTTCAATGATTCAGGAGAGCTTACTTCATCAACTGGTAATTTGAGAGTTTTAGAAGAAAAAGCTCCCGCTGAATTACGGCAATTAGTAAAAGATTTCAGTGTGATGCAGACGAAATTGCAAAGTTCTACTTTTCAATTAAAAGATTCCTTGCAGGAGCGCGAAGATTTAAATCAGCAACTACGCGGATTATTGTCCGACCTGGATCGCAAAGTTCAGGAACGTACTTCCGAACTCGCGGCAGCCACGGCGAAGGCCGAAGACGCCAGCCGTGCCAAGAGCGAATTTCTAGCCAACATGAGCCACGAAATTCGAACTCCGATGAATGGTGTTATTGGGATGACCTCATTGCTACTGGATACAGAATTAGATGAAGAACAACGTGATTATGCCGAAACAGTGAAGACCTCAGCACAGCTGTTACTAGAAATCATCAATGACATTCTTGATTTTTCCAAAGTCGAAGCTGGCAAAATGCGGCTGGAAACGGTTTCATTTAATTTACGTTCCGTGATCGAAGAAGTGGTAGATTTATTGGCTGAACAGGCGCAATCCAAGGGGCTGGAATTCGTTACTCATCTTACTCATAATGCTCCTATTCATTTATTGGGTGACCCCACGCGCATTCGTCAAATTCTCATTAATCTGGTTGGAAACGCCATTAAATTTACGCCGCAGGGGCAGATCATTTTGAAAGTAGAGCTAGGCGTGAAATATGAAGGTATGAATTCTTGTCTACTTCGCTTTTCGGTCATTGACACGGGGATTGGCATTGAGCCGGAAGTCAGTGCGAAATTATTTCATTCGTTTACGCAGGCGGATGGTTCAACTACCAGGAAATTTGGTGGTACCGGCCTGGGACTGGCGATTTCCAAACAGTTAGTAGAAATGATGGGAGGCGCAATTAATGTCGAAAGTGAGGCAGGTGTTGGCAGTAACTTCAAATTCAGTTTACGGCTTCAGTTGCAAGAAACTCCGGCAGCGCCTGAAAACAAAAATATACCAAATACTCGTATTCTGATTGTAGACGATAACAGTGCCAGCCGTCAGGGTCTGCAACAACTCATGATCCGTCAGCAGATAGATTCAGAAATAGCAGAAAGTGGACAGCAAGCTTTATTATTATTGAAACAGGCCGTGACTTCAGGAAACCCGTTTCATCTGGTATTGGCTGACTTACATATGCCTGTTATGGACGGGCTTAGTTTCATTAACAAAATCAATGAAGAGCAAATACTGGAAAAAACGAATAGCCTATTAATGATTGGGCGACAGGATCGAGCTTTGGCAGAACTTTCTGGAGCTGAATATATTTTCAAGCCAATTCGTGAAAGTAGATTATCAGAATTAATAGCCAAAGCCACTTTGCCAAGTGACTCACAAAAAAATAAACTGACTCTCAATATTGCCTGGAATGGCAGAATTTTAATCGTTGACGATAATATTATTAATCAAAAAATGTTGGTTCGCTGCCTGGAACAAAGAGGCTATAAAGCTGATCCTGTTTCCAGTGGCAGAGCCGCTTTGGCCCTAATTCAGAAGCATTCATACGACCTGATTTTAGTGGACAGTCAGATGCCGGAAATGGATGGCTATGAGACAATTTCACTGGTTCGAAATCAGGTGAGACAGCAATCTGCACCACCAGCATTTTTGATGCTTGCGGAAGACGAAGAAATAAATCGCAAACGCTCATCAGAGTTAGGCATCAAGGAACATTTTAAGAAAAATATCAACGATATAGATCTAATGAAATTAGTGATGAAAGCCATCCCGCTTAAGAGTTCTGCGGGATCAAGAAAATAGGATCGTCCAGAGTTACGCGTTTACGCGTGAGGCTCAGGTGGGTACCAAATGTATTCCAGCGCAATTCCCTGAGCGCCATTCGTATAAAAGGAAATTGTATCGTCGCGGTGTTTTTGAAGCGGACGATTTTCAGCGGCAGCGGCCTTTTCAAGTTCGTCTAAATTTTCAACTTTGATGGCAAAATGCGTTGGATGGTGAGAGCCTGGGCCGAGTAATGCAATGCCCACACCGCTGGCGTCCCGAACCATCCCCCAATCCTCAAAGCAGGCTTCGACTGTAAAACCCAGAGAACTGTATTTAGCGACATCTTCAGCGACGTTAAGAGATTTGATAGCGACGTGATCGAATCGTGGCATGGCCTGACCTCCAGAAGTTATGTAATTGCCAACAACTTAACTGTAAGCCTGAACCGGGCAAGTTTCAACTCGGAGCCTGAAAACTATCGTTCGAGTGGATCAATGGACAGGCAATACGGCGATTCGCTCTCCCAAAATTCTTCACTGTCAATCAGATTTTGCGCGAGAGATTCAACTTTGCCGCAACGGCGACAGGCATAGACTGTTTCACGCCACAGCGAACCTTCTTCAATAAAGATGGATGACTGCTCAACGTAAGAGCAGCTAAAAATAAGATCAAATAATCGGGCGGAAAGACGCTTGATTATCATGAGAAACTCCGTGAGGAAGAGGGGGCACATAACAGGGTCGTTTAAAATGACTGAACGCGATCATAAACAATTCAAAATGCCGCGTCCAGTGATTAATTTGGTATCAAAGATTTTTTCTCTTGCAGCGGGGGCTGCCAGCTCAATTATCAGGAAAAGTGTGACGAATGTATTGCTGAACCTATAGCTTTTCAGTGAAGACAGGCGTCAAGCGTACGAGCTTTAGTGCAATGGCATTATGATAAGTCATGAGGGAAAGATATTTTTTCCATTAGCCCAGCCGTTCACGGCTGGGAGCGCAATGAGTAAATTCTCAAGCGGCGCTTCAGCGCCAAGAGACAAGGGCAAAAGCCACAGCAAAAGCCCAATAAATCGGGATCCGGAATTGATGGTAACCATTCCCAGCCGTGAACGGCTGGGCTAATGGAAAAAGTTTCTCTTACCTTAATTCTATTGGGGCTTAGCCTATTCTCGCTAAAAAACAACAACACACTAAAGCCTGAACTTTTGACACCTGTTTTCACTGGCACATTTAATTCTCAAAGTTTGCATTACTTTTCGGAATGCTCAGTATCACTAAACGAAATATTGTTATTTGTCAGTGTCGTCGAAATTGCACGCTGTAACTCGGCTACCGCTTTGTTGTAATCAGTCAAGGCGCGAAGCTCACGTCCTTGTGCGGATGACAAAGCATTCTGACGATCCAGCACAAAGAAATTTGTAGACTGTCCGGCATCAAATTTTCTCTGTTCGCTGGCGAGTTGCAACTCGGCATTTTTGCGTGAATTTTGTGCGGCTTCGACGCGGCGTTTAGCGGTGTCGACACTTTGCAGAGCGTTGCGGACTTCGACTTCGATGAGCTGGAGCACGCGCTGTTTTTGCACGTCAATTTGTTTTGCTTCCTGTTCGGCGCGTCCAATCTGTGCTTTCGCAAAAGTGTTTCGCAGCGGCAAATTAATCGTCACGCCAACGCGCAAAGTTCGATATTCATTTTTGAATAAATTAAAGACGCTTTTGGGATAACTGCCAATAAATTTCGGATCTATCCCGCCACCGGAATTGACAACAATTGGACTGAGTCCCGCCAGCGTTGAAAGCTGATTGATGCGTCCATAAAGTAACGCATTACTGGCAATAATCGGATTCGGCGTAGTTCTTTGCGTTCCGGCTAAGCCCGTCGTGCCATACGAAGTCACGAAATCAACTTGTGGTTTTGCCTGGTCTTTATAAAACTCCACATCAATTTCGTTCAACTCTCCGCGAAAGCGAAATTGCTCTAATTCCGGGCGATTCTTCAGGGCAGTTTGCGTCGCTTCTTTCAGCGATAATGAAAGGTCTGTATTAATTTGCGGAGCGTCAATCGGTTCCAACAAAGACTCCCACATCTCACCACTGGAGGGTTGCAGCATCAATCCTTTTAAGCCGTTTTCAGCGCGTTGAATAACTTCGGTAGCGGCTTCGAGTTCGTCTACCCGACGCTCAACTTCCACGCGAGTGGAAATAACATCAGATGGCGCGAGCGTTCCGGCTTCGACCAAACGCTGATTATGTTCGAGTTGAATTTTACCGTTCTGTAAAGCTTCATTTTTGATTTGATAATCGCGTCGCGCAAAAACTAAATCCCAGTAGGCGCGCTGCACCTGCGAAACAATTTCAATGGCGCGTTGACGAAATTGGGAGTCTGAAATATCCAGCCGTTTTTTGGCGAGCTTAATTGCGCGACGCGCAGGATCAACGTTTTTGTTGCGGAACAACGGCTGCACAAAACTAAAAATCAGGTTTGAAGTGAGTTGAGGATTCAAATCATTAAACGGGTTGTCTGTGGTGGCACGTGTGTTGTCAAAAGAGGCCTGAAAACTTGAACCGTATTTATTTTGTAGCTTCTGCGCATACGACGCGCTTCCTACTAATCCGGTTGTATTACCAGCTCCAAAGATGCTGGTGATCGGAGTGTTGGCTCGCTGATAATTTATAGAAGCTGAAATGTTTGGATCGAAGACGCCTTTCGTCGCTTTCAAATCCCATTCGCCAAGCCGAATATTTTCGCGTTCGACGGCAATGTCGCGGTTATTTTCGAGCGCCATCGTGACGGCTTCGCGCATTGTTAAGGCGACACGTTTATTGTTGTCTACGCCAATCCGGGATTCGGGAGCTAAGGATTTTTTTGGTGCGGTTTCCTGTGCAAGAACGGCGGTCGAAACCAGGAAAATACTAAGTAATATTGCGGTGTGAAAAGTTTTCATAAATTTATCTCCAGCGAAAAACCAGCCGGAATCATTAAATATTTTTCCCTATATTTAATGACTGAGCTTTTCGGTAAATCCATGTCGCAGTCGCTACGTCTTCGATAGCTAAGCCTAATGATTTGAATAATGTGATGTCTTCGGCGGATTTGCGTCCCTGCACTTCGCCGCTCACGACGTGGCAGACTTCCTGCACGCGTTCCCAGGTGAGAATTCCTTTTTCGACGGGGAAGACCAATTCTCCGGCTTCAATTTTTGCCTGATCTTTGGAATCTACGGCGATGAAATTTGAACGTTTGATGACCTCATCATCAATTTCACTGCGCATAATCGAGTTGCCGCCAGCGGTGTTGATATGCGTTCCGGCCTTGATCCATGCGCCTTCGAGTACGGGCTTCGGTGATGAAGTAATCGTGATGAGAATGTCGGAATCAGCCGCAGCTTCCGGTTCGGCCACGGCAGAAATATTTGCGATGCCAAGTTGCGTGCTCATTTTTTCGCTGAACTGATTTCGTTTTTCTTCGGAGCGGCTGAAGACCTTCACGCTTTCGATATTTCTGACTGCGCAGACGGCGGCAAGCTGCGATTGCGCCTGCCAGCCAGTGCCGTAAATGCCGACGGATTTTGCATCTTCACGCGCCAGATATTTTGTCGCGATGCCACTGGCAGCTCCGGTACGCATTTGTCCCAGCTTGTCAGCTTCAATGAGTGCCAGCAGTTCTCCGGTGGCCGTATCATAAAGGCTTACATGAAATCTGGCTTTGCCTCTCGCTACGGTGTAGGCTTTTAAGCCGAAGGTTCCAAGCGAAGCAATCGCGCCGCTCATCGTCATTAAAATTGCCCCATTCGCACGAACGCGACGACGTGGTTCATTCGTAGCGTCGCCGGTGGATTGTGCTTTGAAAGCAAGCTCGACGGCGGCGAGCGTATCGTTCATCGTAAGGAGATTTGTGACGTCTTGTTCAGTTAAATAAATCATAATTTTACGCGACAGCGAAATCCAGCAATTGTCTTTTGTAAGGCGGGTGGAACGCCAAAACGATGTCTTCCTTTGGAATTCCTAATTCAAGCAAACGCTCTACTACTCCAAAATCCGTCAGATCGCGTTGCACCCAAATTTTTCCATCCTTAATATCAATATGAATTGAGCTTCCATACGCACGCTTCTGTTCCTGCCATCCAACATTGACAAGCAGGTAATGATCGCGCTGGCGATCAATAATAATTTCACCTTCAATTTCTTCAGGAATAGATTTCTGACTGCCAATCTTTTTCAAAATTTCCTGCACGTAGTTACGGTACTTTTCTACTTTATCCATTTGATTACCTCTTTTTGAATTGGAGTGTAGACGATAATTTTTAAGTCATAACGTTCAATTGCAGATTGTGTAAAATCCATATTGAAAAGTTCATCGAAAGTTTCTTCAGGCACTGCTAAATATAAAATGCGATCAGGTTCTTGCTGTTCAAGCGCGAGGTGATAACTCAAAAACCGCCCCAACGCATTGTAAAAATCTGTAATGAACGAGAGACCAAAAAAGCTTTTGATCTCGACAGCGATTTTTTGATTCCTTTGGTTGCTGCAAGTAATTGTTCTGTGCCTAACTCAATTTGCCTTTCCACTCTGCCGAACTTGACTTGAAGCGGATCGTGCGTGATTTTCCAGCCGTCTTTTTCTAACGCTTCTCTTACAGCGTCATGGAATTTGTCTTTCGCAGCCATAAAATTATTTCCCAATCATCGCGGAAGTTATTGTTGCTAATTTCCTTTTCATCTTCGAAGATTTTCCGGTCACTCTTTGCCACAGCGAAGAGTTGATCCAATCATCAAAGATCGAATACACCACCGGCGTCATCAACAGCGTGAGCAATAAACACAGGCTTTGCCCGCCAATAACAACGACTGAAGTGGAGCGATTAATTCCTGAACCGGGGCCGTTGCTGAGCGCCAGCGGCGCCATTCCCGCGACGAATGCCAGCGTCGTCATTAGAATCGGACGCAAACGATCACGGCTCGCCTGCACTAATGCTTCGTGCCGTTCCATCCCTTTGCTGCGTAATCCGTTGGTGTGATCAATTTGCAGAATTGAATTTTTCTTCACCATTCCAAACAACACCAGCAAGCCGAGCAACGTAAACATATTCAACGATTGCCCGGTCACGAGTAATGAAAAGATGGCAAATGGAATGCTGAGCGGAATCGCCATCAACACTGTGATGGGATGAAGGAAGGATTCAAATTGCGCGGCGAGCACGATGTACATAAAAATAAACGACAACGCGAATGCCAGCGCGAAGCCTTTGCCGGTGCGGGTTTGTTCTTTGATACGACCAAATTCAATGACCGAGTATCCTGGCAACATGTTGAGGTCTTTTACGTCTTGAAGAAAAGTTCCCTTCACTTCACTTTGTGAAACACCTTCTTTAAGATTTGCTGTTAACAAGACGCGGCGTTGACGGGCGGCGCGTTCGATTTGGGTTGGCCCCGTGGCCGGTTCAAATCGCACCATGTTTTCGAGTCCGACACTACCCAGCCGTGACGACGGAACGTTTAATTGCTTGATGCCCGCCGTATCCGTTCGGTAATTTTCATTGGCACGAATGTGAACTTCGTATTGTTCGCCGCCTTCGTTGTAAGTCGAAACTTTATCGCCGCCGACCAATAAACGCAGGCTTTGTGCGACATCTGACACGTTGACTCCAAGGTCTGCCGCTTTCTGGCGATCAATTACCGCACGCAACTCCGGCTTACCAAAAACCAATGAACTGTCAGGATCAACAATGCCTGGAGTGTTCTTGAGTCTGGCTAAAAGTTTGTCGGAATATTCTCTGAGCCGATCTAAATCCGGTCCCAAAACCATAAACGAAAAATTCGCATTTTGGTTGGAGCTGCCTCCGATGGCAGCGACGGTTTGCACGGCAGTTCGAAGGTCTTGTGATTGGAATTTTGGCAGCACTTCTTCACGCACCTGCTGCATGATTTTAAATTGCGACTGACTGCGTGTCTCGAGCGGCGATAATTTTACGTAGATCGTAGCGTAATTAGAATTAGCTTGTTGATCGGCGCCAATCGTGGCCAACGTGTATTCGATGTGCGGAACTTTACGAACTTCAGCCGTGATCCGATTGACCGTTTCAGCCGTTGTTTGCAATGACATTCCTTCGGCAGAGCGAATTGTCATTTCAAATTCGCTCTGATCATCCTCTGGAAAAAAATCTTTGCCAACTTTTTGGACAAGTGGATAGGTAGAGATGAAAACTGCCAGCGCAATCAAGCAGATCAACCAGCGATGATGTAATGAAAATTGCAGCATGCCGGAATATCCCCGATCAAGCACGCGCATCAACCATGAATTTTTTTCACCTTTGTGTTTGCTCGCGGGGACACGCTTTAGCATGCGTGCGCTCATCATCGGAGTCAGGGTAAAACTCACCAGCAACGAGACCGCAATCGAGAAGCTCATCGTGAGTGCGATGCTTTTGAAAAAACGTCCGGCAATGCTCGCCATAAACGCGACGGGCAGGAAAATTACGATTAACGAAAGCGTTGTTGCCATGACCGCCATTCCAATTTCTTTCGTTGCGGCAATTGCGGCTTCATACGGTTCGTAGCCCTTCTCTTCGATGTATCGGAAAATGTTTTCCAGCACTACAATCGCATCGTCAATCACAATTCCGACCGCAAGCGTCAAGCCTAGCATTGAGGGGCCGTTGAGCGTAATTCCTGCCCAATCCATCATGGCGAAAGTAGCGATAATCGAAGAGGGAATTGCCACCGCCGCAATGATGGTCGCCCGCAGATTTTGCATAAACAGCAGCACCACCAACGCTGCCAAAAGCGATCCCAAAATTAAATGTTCGCGGACAGTGTGAAATGCCGCGAGAATGAAAACCGCCTGATCGCGAACGATATTCATTTCATATCCGGGCGGCATTGATTTCTTGACAGCTTCTAATTCCACTTTCAATCCATCAATCACGTCCACGGTGTTCGTGCCGGATTGCCGACGAATCTGTAACAGCAAAGTCGGTTTGTCGTTATAAAATCCCGCGCTGACTTCCTGCTCAACCCCGTCTTCCATGTATCCGACATCTGAAATTTTTATGGGGTAGCCGTTGCGCGTCGAGACTACGATATTGTTGAAGTCTTTAGGATTTTGCAGCCGTCCGAGCGTGCGGAGGGTGAGTGTTTGTTTTTCCTGTTCGATGCGTCCGCCGGGGACTTCGAGGTTTTGTGCCTGAAGTGCCTGCGAAACCTGCGCAACAGTCAAATTGTAGGCGCGGAGCTTGTCGCCATCGAGCTTTATATTAATTTGCCGTTTGCGTCCGCCGATGATTTGGACTTGTCCGACGCCGTTAACGGATTCAATTTGCCTGCGCAAAACCTTGTCGCAGTAATCCGTCATTTCACGCACGGAATGATTTGAAGAAACCGACACCGTCATAATTGGCGAAGCATCAGGATCAAGTTTTTCAATCGTCGGAATTTCAATATTTTTGGGCAGTAACGGCAGGACGCGATTGATTTTGTCGCGAACGTCCTGTGCCGCAGTATCCAAATCACGATCCAAATCAAAGTTGACAAAAACAAGCGAAACGCCTTCCGAAGAAGTCGAATTTAAATCTTCAATTCCGCTGATTGTATTGACTGCTTCTTCGATTTTGTCAGTGATTTCTGATTCGACTTCCTGCGCGGCTGCACCTGGCAGACGTGTGATAATCGTGACAATCGGGAATTCAACTTTCGGGAATCGTTCGACGGTCAGACGGTTATAGGAAAACACGCCCAACACAATCAACGTCGTAATCAACATCGTCGCAAAGACGGGACGGCGAACACAAATTTCTGCTAGTTTCTGCATAGATTAGGTACTGAAAAAATCTGATAAAATTATTTAGTGACGACTGTGCTTCCTTGTTGTAGCTTGTCAGTATTGCTGGTCGCTACTTGATCGCCTTCGTTAATGCCTTCCGTGATTTCAATCAGCTCCTCATCCGTTAGTCCAGTCTTGACCAGTTTTTCGACGGCTTTACCATTTTCAATCACAAAAACTTTGATAATTCCGGCGATAGTGAAAACTGCTTTGGTGGGAACCATAATCGCGGAGCCATTACGATTCGTTACCAATTGCGATTTCGCAAACATTCCCGGACGTAAAATATTTGAAGGGTTGCCAATCACCGCTTCCACCGGAAGTGCGCGTGTTTGTTCGCTTAATGAAGTTCCGAGGCGCGTTACACGACCCGTAAAAGTTCGATTTGGAAAAGCATCAGTTGTTACCGAAATCGTTTGGCCAACGCGGACGGCAGAGACCGAAGATTCAGGGATGTCAGCTCTCAATCGAATCGGATTTGTTCGTACTAATGTGACGATTTTTCCGCCGACGGGGACGAAGGCTCCACGCGCTTGAAACTTTTCTTTGACAGCTCCACTAATGGGCGAACGGACTACGGTGTCAGTTAAAGATTTGCGCGATAAATTGATCGCGGCACGTTGCTGATCAATGATGGCAACCTGCTGGCTAATAGCGTCGAGGGCAGCCTGATAACGGGCTTGCGCGAGATTCTTTTGTGTCAGCGCCTGATCGTAAATTGTACGCGGAACGTCCCCGGCTTCAACCAGTTTTGTCGCGCGATCTAAATCTGTTTTCGTCCAATCCAATTGAGCTTTGACCTGCATCACATCCGGAGTTTGCAGCGGATCAAATTTTACGCCTTCTTTCATGCCGAGGCGCGCCATTGTTTGCTTTAGCTGCAATTCTGCTTGCTCAACTTTGAGCAGCGAATCGCGCTGATCAATTTGCGCAATGATTTGCCCCTGCTGCACATACGATCCGAAATCAATATTCAAGGCTGTAATTTCTCCGGCAATTTGAGATGACACGACAACTTCTTCATCAGCAGTGAGTGATCCTACGACTTCGACGGTTTGTGGTAATCCGCGTGAAATCGCAGCGGCAGTCGTAACTTCCACCGGAGCGCTGGAATTGCTGGCTCCGCCGTTGGAATTTGGAGTTGCAGCTTTTGCCGCAGCGGTCGCAGCTTTGGTGTCTTTATTTTTTTTCGTGAAATAAAGGCCACCGGCAAAGATAGCTCCGATGATTAAAATCGCGCCGATCATCCATTTGCCCCGCGAACCAGAAGTTTCCGGATACATTTCATCGGCTTCGATGGGGCTGTGATCAGAAGATTGAATTTGTTTCGTACCTATACCGTTCATAAAAATTACTTTCGATTATTGGGTAAATAATTAGGATTAATAATTCCAGCTAAGAAGAAATCCGTGAACCGTTCAGCGGCTTGGCGATTTGAAATATTTAATTTCTGTTCACCCAGGCTTTCATTAAAAAACCTGTTCGTAATGGCGTGATGCAAGATGGTTCCGAAGAACGAACGCACCGCAATCATTGGATCAACCTTGCGAAAAGCTCCTTCAGTGATGCGGATTTTTATGTAGCTTGTCACCATTCGATAACGCTCTGAAACATGATTACGAAAAAAAAGTTCGGCAAGTTCGTGACCTTCGAGGGCACTATAAAATAACAACCGGAGAAACGATTCATCCTGTTCATGCGTGTCGAGGATATGAAGCGCAATGCGCTCAAAAATTTTCCGGTCATTGCGCAGCGCCATAAACTTTTCAATCTCAGCTTCCATCGCCGGGATTTCACGAGCGCAGGCTTTTTCATCAATGATGGCCGAATACAATTCACTTTTAGTAGCAAAGTGACGGAAAATAATCGCTTCGTTGACGCCCGCCGAGGCGGCAATTTCCTTCGTCGTAGTCCCGCGAAAACCCTTTTGCGAGAACAATCGGATAGCGACGTCAATAATTTGGCGGCGGCGATCTTCAGCAGGCATCCGAGCCGAAGTTCGTTCTAAAATTTCAGGGGAGACAGCTTTAGTTAAGGACATAGATGAAAACAAACGCTTTGAGCAGCGATCTTGATAGGTTAAGAAGTAAGTACTTACTTACCATAATTGATTGATGAAAAGCAAGTTCTAAATTTTGTCTGATGTGTCTTTGAAGCTTAAATTTATATTAATTCTTCTTCATCTTTGATGTGTAAACTGTCTTCCGTGGTTAAGAAATAAATCAGTGCTTGCTTGCGTGAACCGCTTCCTCTATTATTTATTAATCCCTCGAAAATATACGCATGTGATTTCTAAACTAAGTTATAATGAAAGTTTGGAATCGCCTGCATACCGCAGGAAGAATGGGTGAAAGAGTTTTAACTACTACAGCATTATGACCGGAATTGTCATTCGTTTGGCAGGCGTTGAGCAGCCTGAAACCAGAGTTTTTAACCAGAAGGCCATTACCGTTGGGACCTCGGCGAGCTGTGACCTTAGTTTTCGTGACGAAGGTTTTGAGCTTCCGCACTCCGCTGTCCTGCTGACTTTAGAGAGTGAAGATGTGATGTACCGCATCAGCACCATGCATGAAGATTCGCAAATCATTCGTGATGGCGATGCCGTTGCGGTCGGTGATGCGATTCGTGACGGCGACACTTTTAATTTCGGAACGACCGGCGTTCGACTGCGCTTTTTCTTCCTTTCGCCTGAACTTGAATTGGCAGAATCCTTGCAGCTTGGAACTGCCGTTCTGGCGCGTCGTCGGACGGATGCCACGACCTTGAGTTCAAAGCGAACGGCGACGGCTCCGCGCACTGATGTCGCCATTGTTTTCGTCAAGCAGTTGATCCGCGAATTAGTCGCCGAAATTCCCAAAAAATTATTATTTCTGATTGCCGGTCTGGTGGCTTTGACCATTGGGACGATTATTTATGCCAATGTTCTTAACTATCTTGAGACCCGCAAAAACCTAAGTAAGATAAGTGAAGTCAAACTTGATATCAGCAAAACACGTGAGGAAGTGGCTCAGCTAAAATCTGACTTACAAGCAGCACAAAAAGATATTAATCGAACTAATACAGCCCTTTCTCTACCCGCTGAAGTGGTCGGAAAATATGGTTCAGGAGTCTGTCTGGTCTACGGCATTTATACCTACGTTGATCCCCGTTCAGGCCGCGAAGCCCGTTACCGCGACAACAGTAATAATTCTAATTTGCTCCAGCCCAATGGTGATCCGAATATTGCGATTGATGGCAATGGCCCCTCCAGCGACATTGAATTTATTGGTACCGGATTCCATGTTGCGCCTGGAGTTATCTTAACGAATCGCCATGTCGTCCAGCCTTGGGACGATGATCCCGTCAATGGAATTTTGCGTAATCACAGTTTGCGTCCGCGGTTGAAAGAACTATTTGTCTATTTTCCAAAGGTCAAACAGCCCTTTGTTTTGCATACGAATGAAACTTCGGCGGCGGATGATGTCGCCTTATGTAGCTTTGCGATTGGCGATGCGGAACCGGAAATGGTTCCTGTCCTCCCATTGGATGAATCGCCTGATGCCGCCACTGCCAGCGGTCAGGCAATGGTGTTGATCGGTTATCCGGCAGGGATTGACGGATTGCTCGCGAAAGTTGATGACAAGGAACGACGTGGACTTTCGTTGAATCGCAGGTCTTCTCTGAAAGCAGTTTTGAATGATTTAGCCGGGCGCGGATTGATTCGCCCGCTGACTACACAAGGGCACATCAGCGACCTGCTGCCGCGCAGCATTGTGCACGACGCACAGACGGCGGACGGAGGTTCAGGCGGTCCGATTTTTGGAACGAATGGGAAAGTCATTGGGATCAATAAAGCTGTGCTGGATAATTCTCCGGCAAAGTTTGGCGTCCCGATTAAATATGGCGTGGAATTGTTGACGAAGCATCGCGCGACGTTGACGGCGGCAGTTCCGTAATAGATTTCCTGAGTAGCAGTTAAATAGAAGAATAGACCACAGATTTTACGGATCGGGCGGGTTTACGCGGGTCTGAATAACTATAAATTTCAGACCCGCGAAGACCCGTCAAATCCGTTTTATTCGTGGTCTATTCTTCTATATCGACCTTCAGCGCACCATTTTTCGCAGCTTTGCAATCCGCCTCATTTCCTTAATTCTAATCGCGTTCCAATTCAATTTTTTGACCATCGAAAAGACGCCTCTACTTTTTACCTGAACTTCAGGCGAATGATTTTTGGGGTTCCCTCTGATCAACGAAAATAGGTGCTTGAGCTTATGAACAGGTGCTTCGCGCAAATCAAGGTATTCAAATAAGCGAATCGTTTCCATCATCCCCGCGCTATTTTCCGTAAGCGCCATCTGAAAAAAAAACTTCACTTCGCTATCATTGTAATCATTATTTTCAATCGCGCCTAAAGCCTTGAACGCAAGATTAACAGCCTTGCTCAAATCATATTCCTGTGCGCGAATTTTTATATTCTCGAACGCCGCAGCGTCGCGTTGTTTGATGAAATATAAATCCGCCAACGTTCGTAAAATCGAATTCGCACTCGTCAAATCTGACACCGTATGCTGAATTAAATGCAGCCCTAAATCTTCAGGCGCAGGCAAATAAATTTCATCAGTCAGTACTGCATGCGGCATCATGTCCGACAACGTAAAATCATGATTTGCGCTGAGCGAATGAAACGCCCGAAAATGTAGTTCCAGCAACAATCCCTTTTCATTTCTAAGCAACGGCAAATGCCGGAGTTCGTGCGGCAACGGCTGCGCGGCGCGGCTGGGCGGAATCGGTTCCAGCTTGAATCCATTGGCTAACGCGACAGCAAAGGCGTGTTCGGTCTGCGAAGGATCAATCAATAAATCCAAATCAATCACGGAGCGCAGCCCCGGCTTTGGGTAATAATTTCCCAGCATCAAAGCTGCGCCTTTGAGCGGAATTGAAGCAATATTTTCAGCTTGAAAAATCGCGGTGAGTCGTTTGATTTCAGAAACGATGAGCAAGTGTTTCGCCGCCGCTACGTGCGAAAATTTTTCCAACTCTTCGCGGTATTTGACAGGAATGTTGGCAAGATTTTGCCGCAAAGAACAATTGTAGCGCACTAGCGCCGACAATCCTTTTGAAGAAGCCACTTGAAAAAAATCTTCCCAATTGATTTGATTCGCGGAGGTGGCGAGCAGCTCATGCAAAAGTTGTTGGCTGGATTCGTTCGGCAATAAAGCCGAGAGGAGTAATTGATCGTTATTTATAAAATCAGCGTTCATCGGATTCAATGGAAATCTTATAATTTATGATTTCGCCAATGCTAATCACATTTCTGAAAAGCGCAAATAATCCGATCTCGCTTACAATAATTGAAAATCACCTGTACATATTCGTTCCCGCTAAAACCTTGCTTTCCTTTCGTCTTTTCGCCTATCGCTGCCAGAAACGGCATTAGCTTTTTACATTTCGGGCAGGTCAGAGTTTCCTTGCCCCAAGCATTAGTTTGAAAGTCTGGATCCTTCTGAACCAAATATGGTTCGCTGCCAATTTGATGTTCGGGGCAACTAAGGTGTGGCGTTTTACTATCTATCACTACTTCATCTAAGCACCTAAGAAAAAGTTATCAGGTATTTTGAGCCAATCTGAGAGAGAATGATGTCTAATTCTTTGCACAGGTTTTGGTAGGAGCGGTAGGCATCCCATGAGAGCCAGTCATACTTGATCTTTTCCCACAACATTTCTATCTTGTTGAGAGTGGGGCAATAGGTTGGCAGAAAATAGATTTTCAAACCAAGTGCTTCCCACTCTTCCATCTTTTCTTCAAATTCTTCGCTATGATGAATCGGGGCATTATCCAGCACGACCACGGTTTCCTTCTCAATCTCTGCGGCAAAGAGATCAAAGCAACTGATGACGACATTGGAATCCACTCCACCTTCAAAAACAAAGGAAGAAAACTTCTGGCAACGATGCCACATAAATCCCAAGACATTCTGTGACTTGCCTTTCGTGACCGGAACCGTGATGCGCTCACCTCGTTTTTGCCACGCGTACACCACTTTCGCCCATAAATTAAACCCCGACTGGTCAAAATAAACCAAGTCGATTAAGCCTTTTTCCGCTTGTTTGGTGTACTTCGCCAAGTCCTGGCGGGCTAACTCCTGCTCCGCCGCATCGGTCTTTTTCCATAACCCTAATCTGATTCTTTTCCACCCGAAGTCTTTTTTTTAAGCAGGTTTTTGAGCGTGTACACACTAATCTCCTTACCGCTGACGCGCTTGATTTCACTCAATTGCCGATGGGGAAACTTCGGATTTTGGAGGGCGATTTCCACCACTTTCTCTTGCTCCTCCGGCGTTAAGATCGGTGGACGCCCTGATCTCTCCTCATCGACTAAGCCTTTTTCGCCCTTCTCTTTCCACTGCTCCATCCAGCCACTCACTGTATCTCGATCCGCTCGACAGATTCTCGCTATTTCGTCGAGCGGGAATCTCTCGGCTGACAACAGGATCGCATGCGCTCGATTTCTCTCCCGAAAACTCTCACTCTCCTCATGTCTTTCAATCAGTTTCTTCCTCTCTTCTTCAGTCAGTCTCTCCACAAATTTCGTTGCTACTTTCATCCCTCCATTATACCTCGTTTTATTCTCCTACCTGCTTATCTCGTCTCGATTTAGCTCTTTGATGGTTGTTTGTTCCTTTTCAGTTAAAGGCTGCAACTTAAAATATGCTTGCGGAAAAAAGATGGGATAATTTTCTGTCGGGAAATTTAACTGCACTCCGCCCTCGCCATACTTCATCAGTTGTACTTCACCATTCGCAGCAAAGCTGTAGTAAAAAGGCATTTGCGCGATTTCACAAGTCCAGCAAAAGAAAAGCGAGAGCCACTCAAAGGGAGTCTTTTCTAGACCGAGCTTTGGATCATTTATATCTAACGCCAAAAATCGCAATAGCGGCTTCTGACAATTAGGACACCAGGCTCCTTTTACCGAATGCGACCCGCAAAAGATATGAGTGAATTCGGACACATCATTTTTGCGCAAATATTTCAGGAAATATCCTTGTGGTATTAAAGAATTCAGTTGCATATTTTTAGTCAGAGCTTAGTATCTCGTGCATCCTCACAATAATATAAACACGAAATGCCAAAGTATTCCCGTCTACTTTTGCTTTCAAGCCAGTATCGCGAAGCCGATTTCTTATGAATCTTGGAACGACTGATTTCACTGCCATTTTAATCTTTTTTGCGGGTCCCTGGCTCGAAAAAATTTCTAGCTGAATTCCATCTATCACGTATTTGATAAATTCAGAACCAAATATTTGCTTGGCATTTTCGGATTGAAGCTTGGATTTTATTACTTCAACAATTTCATCTTTCTTTAGTAAACCCTTGGTCATAGCGTTCGCGTCTTTACTGGCATACGGGATATTCGGACTTATCGCTTGAACTATTTCCTTAAAGAATGATTTATTTGTTCGTAACTCATCTGGCAGCTTTCTTACTTGTTGTAGTATCAATTTTGAAAGTAACGGGTTTATAACTTCTACATAAGAATATTTAAGATCAGAAAGAGCAGCAAGAATCGTTGGGAGCCGAAAAGAATGATAGAGGCGATCTCTCCATGTTTCTAAAGATTCTTCACTTTTTCGCTGAAGATCAACAGGGAATTCCTGCTCCGGTAAGCCGAAGTCGCGTGAAATATTTTCGAGATTTGCGTAGTCGGTACAGAGTGCGCAACCGACAGTATACTTGACCGTTAATTCCGAAGATACAGGCAGCCACCCAAATCCTTCATCACCGCGAATCACCCCGTAAACACCTTCTTCGGCAGCAAGTCGCCGCCAGATTTCCAGGCCGTCCATATAACCGGCAAGATGGTCAATTCGCCCTTCGCCGCAAATAATAAATCTATCAATAATCTGTTCGATTGGTTCGTGAGTAATATTCGTATGGTAATAGGAATGCTGAACATTGCGTGCCTGTGCTAATTCTGCCGCTACCTTTGCATCATTACCGTTTTCGTTAATGGATTCGCTTAAGCCCCAGGTAATTGTTTTAAGTTGATCTGAAATTTCATCATTATTTTTCAGAAAACATAGGATCGCCCGGCTGTCATATCCTCCAGAAAGAAGTAATACCCACTTACTAAAATCAAGGTTTCGTAGAGATGAAACGGTTTTATGAATCGCATCTTTTAATAACTGTTTCTGTTCGGTATGAGTTATTTGTACAGGCGAAAAACGTATTGAATTTTGCTGCTGAGAAATAGACCAATTCGCCTTATCAAGAATAATTAATGCATCAGGGGGGATTTTTTTAATTCTTGTATCCCAGGATAAGTCCGGGCCCAACGTACCCGTTGATAGCATCCACGGAATAATGCGTGGATCAAATTTAAAATCACCAAGAAACAGAATGATTGCTCTCTGCGATGTAGATGCGATGAATAAATCATCGTCGAAATAATACCAAATTGTTCGTGAAGCAGCGAAATCGCTAACAATTTCCAGGTAATCTTTATCCTGACGAAAAATTGCATACGATCCATCAGGGAATTCTGTTTTGGGTTTGTGCCAGCGTTCCTCTTGGTCATAGATCTGTCCGACGAGAAGGCTCTCGTCTAATACTTGAAATAAAAAGTGATGATTAATGATTGCGTAAGCGGTTTTGTCACTTACAAAAATTTTGTGTTGGACAGGAGCAGTTATGTTATCAGGAGTAAGTGCGCCGCAAATTTGTCGTAACTTAAATTCATCATTTTCATTAATAGATGAATTACGGCGACAGACATAAATTACTTTTGACATCGTGTTTTTAGCATGGAGTACAAGCTTCAGCTTGGCTTTACAGTGGCGTATTGTAAGACCAAGCTGAAGCTTGTACTCCATGCTCCCTTATAAAGCCGTCGCTCCGTCCGACGCCGAGGTGACATAAATTTCGCAATCAATACCTGTCCTGTTTTTGTATTCTTCAAGCAAGGTTCCGCTAAATTCCTCAACAAAATCAGCTTTTACTAAATTAATTGTGCAGCCGCCAAAGCCTCCACCCGTCATTCGCGCTCCATAAACTCCTTCAGTAGCTTGCGCGATTTCTACCAGCGTATCAATCTCGCGGCAACTGATTTCGTAATCATCGCGCATGCTGACATGGGATTGATTCATGAGTTTTCCGAAAGCCGCGACATCATTTTCAGTCAATGCTGAAGTGGCTAAGCGGACGCGTTCATTTTCACTGATGATGTGATGACAGCGGCGAGCGATGACATCAGGCAAGCCGTTTTTGTACTGCGAAAATTCTGCCAGCGACACATCACGCAGCGCGGAAATTCCCGATTTGAATTTCGCGAAATGTTTGACGCCAGCTTCGCACTCAATCCGGCGCTGGTTGTATTCTCCTCCCGCGTGTTGATGTTTGACCATCGAATTACAAATCACCAAACGAACTTCGCCAGGCAAGGGAACAGCCGTAAAATCCAGCGAACGGCAATCAATCATCAGCGCGTGCGAAGCCTTGCCCAGCGTCGAAATAAATTGATCCATAATGCCGCATCGCATCCCGACGAATTCGTTTTCGGCACGTTGGCAGATTTTTATTAACTCGATTTTGGAAGGGGAAAGATTTGAAAGCTCAGTCAATGCCAGCGCCGTTGCGACTTCCACTGCCGCTGAAGAACTGAGTCCGGCTCCACTCGGCACATCACTTTCGACCAATAAATTCGCACCTTTTAGGTGGTATCCGGCTTTTTCAAGCGTGACCGCAGTCCCGACAATGTAATCGCTCCAATGATGTTCGGCGATTCTGTTTTGTGGTTGAGATAAATCAAATTCAGCTTCTCCAAAACCTGAAGCAGAAATGACTAGACGCCGATCTTCACGCGGCGCGGCGGCAATGATCGTAGCGAACTCAATCGCCGCAGGCATGACAAATCCATCATTGTAATCGGTATGTTCTCCGATCAGATTGACACGTCCTGGAGCGCGAAACAGCTTGGGCTGAGTTTTAAATTTTTTGATGAATTGCGCCGTGATGGTTGTGTGATCAAACACGAATAATTTGACTCCTCGACGAATCTTTTTTTATTAACCCAACCGTAAATGGACTGGGATAGTAGAAAATATTACCACCCAATCTGCAACCCAAATCGAAACGTCCGACCATCATTCAATGTATTCGTTATCTGCCCGAAATTCTGGTTTCCCAGCTCAAATCCCGGCTCTGCAAATTGTGGTGTATTAAATAAATTGATTGATTCGGCGCGGAAGGAAATCCTCATATCCTGATGGAAAGACCAGGTGTGCGATAACGAAGCGTTGACGTTGTGAATCGGGCCTTTGCGGAAGACGCCGCGGCCTAAGTTGCCGCGTGATTCGGTGGGCTTGATCGTCGCAAAAGCGGAGCGTGGCAACAGCTTCGTTGACGTATCAGGATTCGCAATCGTCCGTCCTAAAATTGAGGGATCGAGCAGGTTCGGGCGGTCATTGCCGCTGCCGTCTACGTTGCCGAATCCGGGGCCGTCAGAGCCGGTCACGACATCAAAGGGAATCCCGGTTTTGACGAGTACGATCGTCGAAAAATTCCAACCTTTGAAGGCTCGATTAATCCATCGGAGTTCCTTAAAAGTGGGCGTCAGATAATTCGCTCTCCATAAAAACGCGTGGGTTTGATCAAAGAGACTCAAGCCTTTCATATCTTTGTGGGTTTCAAATTCTGACTGGCTGCGAGACTTACGTGAATCGTCGTCGTAGGCGGTATTTAGATAATTTGCCCCTAAATCAATGGCTTTGCTGAACCAGTACGAAACGTCTATTGTGAAGCCTTTCCAGCCAGAAAAAATGACGGAAGCGCGACCCGCATCGAAGTATCCGCGCGACCCGTTCACAATCAGGCGAATGTCGGAATACGCAGGATTCGCACGGCGCAAATTTACGGTTTTCGTGATCTGATCTATGCCATCAACCGGGCGTCCACGATTGAGATACCACATCACCAACAGCTTGTGCGCACGGCTGCCAACATAGCCCAGCTGCACTTTGACGCGTTTGGAAAAAATCTTTTCTGTGTTCGGTTCCCAGCTTAGATTGTATTGATATGAATACGGCGTAGCGAGTTCGGGATCAAGCGAATAAAGGTTCGGCTGCGCGAGTGAAATTGGCCCGGTGCCGAGCGGATTAATCACGTTCGGAGAAGGAATCGTGACCTTGTTATTACCGGGAGGCGTGAAGCGAATTTGCTGAAAAGTTGGCGTGAAAATTTCTCCGAAATGAACGGCGGCGGCACTGCGCAGGACGCCGAATGATTTCGGCAAACGATACGCAAATCCAACACTCGGCGCGAGGTTATTCCAATCGCTGCCATACTCGACTTTATTCAGGTTGTTGACTTCAATCGGACGTGTGACGGGTTGGTAGCGCAGGCCATAATTCAGCGTTAGATTTTTATTCACCTGCCAGCTGTCACCCGCAAAAAATAACATGTCCCAGTAACGAAAACCGCGATTCAGATTCGGGGTGATTGACACCAGATATTGCGTCGCCGTACCCATCCGCAAATTCGTAATCGCATCGCGTCCGAAATCATTACTAAACGAAAAAACGCCGCGATGCGCATCAGATTCAATGCCATTAATTTGCTTGCGAATCACATTGAATCCAAACGAAGAAGTGTGATTCCCAACCAGTCTGCGCACCTGTCCACTGTATTTGATTTGGTTCTGCACACGATTGATCGGGATGGTTCCGTTTGGCCCCAACACGGTCAGTCCCTGAATCAAAATAAACGGCCCGACGGCATTTTTGTCAGCTGAAAGCACCGATTTCAAACGGTCATAACTCATCGAAAAATTGCTGACCGTATTCGGATTCCATTGGCGCGTCCATCCGATTCGCGCGAGATGCGTTTTATTATCAGTGTTCGGATTTTGACCCGCGACGAATTGAAACGCGAGAATTTTTTGATTGGAAAATTGATACTGCCAAATTAAATTATCATTGCCATTCATTTTTTGATCCAGACGGATGTTCGCGTTTGTGTTGTCAATGGACTGCGGCGAATTCGTATTCAGGGCGCGCGCGTTAATCTCCGTGCGGTTAGGCAATTCTTTCGGATACGCTGCGAGCAGGCGAGCAATGAACGCGTACGCCGCCGGATCAGTTGTTAATGGCGTTCGTTCGTCAGGTTTTGGAACCAACACATTGCCGTTGACGTTGCCACGAATTTTTGTTTGACCAGCGTCTACAAATAGTTTTGCATTGCGCCAGAGGTTGGAACCGAAATTAAATCCATACTCATTTTCGCGCGAAGGCTTGACCGACCCGACTTGAAAAAATGAACGCGCTGTGAAAACGCTGTTGACGTGAGAGTATCGCAATTCGCCGTGTATTCCGGCTTTGATGTTGGCAGGGATCGTGACGGAAGCTTTCGGAGCAGTGCCAAATTCTGAACCGTAATAATTTTTATCTACCGCAAATTCACTGGTGATCGTCGCGGTAGTTCCCAACCGTAAATTCGATTCTTTCAGCGAATTGTTGTCAATCAAATTGAACTGTACATTTTCATTGCGACGGCTCTCTCCGGAGGCAGAATCCGTTTTGCCGAGGACGTTGACATCGCTGCGTTTGGGGGCGTCTTTGTTTTCGGTATCGGCTGATTTTTCGGCTGGTTTAGGAGTTGGCGGATTCTGAGCCAGCCCGACAAAGGCACAGACCATCATGAGAATGACAACCCTGAAAATCCTGAGTTGAAATAATTTCGCGAAGATGATGAATGATAAATCGAATGTATATTTCTGCAATTCTATTCCAGCCTTAATAATAATTTTGTCCAGTTGCTATAACGTAACACAGCCTTTTTGGTTACGCCGCTGACACTAATTCCGAGTGAAAATGCTCGGCAATCGTGAATTCTCGAAAGTTTACAAGACCGCTGGGATGCTGGCAATGATTTCATACATGTTATCCACATCGTTAGAAATTCGATCATCCGTGAAGTCTTTGCCGTAATTGGCAAATGATTCTCCGAATTTCTTTGGATTTATCATACATTTTTAATTGGTGAAAATGCTATGTGTGCAGGTGCAAATTTAGTAGTATTTGGTCAGCCCGCCTGTGTTTCACCAATTAAGACGACCCACCACAAAACAATGAATAATCAAATTTTCGGGTTTATCTCTATCGCAGTCGGTATTTGTGTCGGAGCCTATTTCGTGTGGGCAATGAAGCGTCAACTTGCCACAGGAAAATGGATTATTGCGAATGGGCAGGTTTTAGAAAGCAGAATTCTAGACCACGGAAGTTCGCTTGAGCCTTATGTGAAATATAATTATGTCGTTCGAGGCGAGACGTATATTTCCGACAGAATTTCGCCAAACAAATACGTTTACGATCAACCTGCCAGCGAATCTTCTTTGAATCGCATGATTGCTCCGTATCAGGTCGGAAAAACAATCAGAGTTTATTTCGACCCAAACAATCCGCAAGAGGCAGTGCTAAAAAAGAGAGACTCAATTTTCGGGGACATCATCATCGTGACGGTTAGTCTGATTTTTATTGTGGTCGGTTTTGGATTGATGAGTCAAAAATAATGCAGATAACTGGTAAAAAAATGTAGCTATTGACTGCGCGGATACCATTCGTTAACGATTTTCCCCTCACGAATTTCATACATCACCAGGCCGAATCGTTCTGATTTTTTGCCGTCGGTGACGGTGATAATTTTTTCTTTATCAATCACGAAAAAGCCATCGACAATGCGCTCTACGACTTCGACTTTGATGGAAGGGCTGCGTTGAAATGATGTCTCAAATTTTTTCCGTATCTCAGCGTGTCCGGTCAGAATAACTTCGCCACTCGGCAACCGGCGCGCGACAGAATTCGGATGATACGTTTTTAAAATACCTTCGACATCGTGCGCATTGAATGCATCCACTAACTCTTGGGCGACGCGTTCAGGAGCTTTTTTTTCAGTCTGAAAACCAAATGTGGTGATCGAAATTACGACGATCACCACAATCAATGAGATATATTTTTTCATAAGAAAATTTTTAATCTAAGCTTTCGCTTCCACACCTTTTTCTTTTTGCGCATCCCACGCCATGTATTTGCGCTTGCGATAAGAATCAACTGCTAACCGCACTGCCACGACAGCATATAATCCCGTCGTCGAATCGCATTTCAACGCTTCATTGCTGCGAATGGCATTCTGCAAATTCCGATGATGCAGGACGATGTCTTCGGCGCCAGTTTTCTTGTGGATGATGTCTGCTCGCGGCGCTTCATCGTTCACTTTGTATCGTTGTTCGCGAATAATAAAACCGTCGCGCGTGAATTCCAGCGTCCCTTCGTGACCGCGAATGACGTGCGGAATCGGCGTGTCATTCGCCATCGAAGACATCACCGTGAGGTTGATGCCTTCAGGGTAATCGCACATCATATTGAACGTGTCAGGAATCTCCGCTTTGCTCGTCGTGAAGAAATTTTTTCCGCCGGTTCCGACTACTTTATCGGGGAATTTTAAATCGAGAGCACGGATCAAACGCGTGATGCGATGAACGAATAAATCAGTCGCGATGCCGCCGGAATAATCCCAGTACCTGCGCCAATAGAAAAACCTGTCCGGTTCAAACGGACGCTTCGGCGCAGGGCCTAAAAACGCTTCCCAGTCTAGATTCACTCCGGGCCTGCAATCAGGATCGTAATCGCCTGACCAGAAATCTTTTTTGTAATTCCTCGAATAATCAATCTGCGCCGCTACGACTTTGCCGAGCGCGCCCTGCTTGATGTAACGCTGCGCCGTCTCATAAGAATCATCGGACATTCCCTGCACACCGACCTGCATTTTCAAACCTGTGCTCTTAACTTTCGCGACAACTTTTTTGCCTTGTTCGATTGACCACGTCATCGGCTTTTCGCAGTAGACGTGCTTGCCCGCGTCCAGCGCATCGAGTGTCATCTGCGCGTGCCAATGTTCAGGCGTGACGATGGCAACATAATCAATATCTTTTTGCTCCAGCATCTTGCGATATTCTTTGAACGGTTTGCCGCCCGTTTCCTTGATCATATTGTCGAGGCGCGGTTGATAGACATCGGACGCGGCTACGATTTCGCAGTTGTCAGGTTCCATCATTTTTTTGATCGAAGGGAGATGCGAACCCGTCGCGAGTCCACCGCAGCCAATGATGCCAATCCGCAAACGATTATTTGCGCCGAGCACGCGGAATTTGCTGGTGGACATGGCAAAAGTAGTCGCGACAGCAGAAGAAAGAAATTTCCGACGAGAAGTCTTGAGTGATTGATTCATGCAGGGTTTTTCCTTTTGTGTATTTTGGGAATTACAACGAGGTAATGATACACATTTTAGGATTGATGGACTAGAGCGAAGTTGTGTTTATGAATGCGAAGTAGCCGAAACGCGGCAGCGTCTGGAGTGCTGCGGCTGGGCGTAGCTTTGGTAGAGGCGTTCATTACAAATTTGCCGGATTTATTCTTGATTGCCATGCCATTCCTCAACTTAAAATAAATGTGGTTCGTGATTGTCGGCTAAGATTCTCAGGATTTTTGACGCTTGGACATCAAATATTTAAAAAAATCTATCAACCCCGCAAATCGAAATTCTTTATCCACGTAATGCTCAATCACATAGAAGGCGAAATAATAAAAGCGGCAGAAGCTCCAAATGCTGATGATGAGCAGGAACGCGACGGTTTTTGATGGGGCTTCGAGTAAGAGTAATATGCAGGCGAAAATTCCTAAACACAAAAATAGAAGCCCCTTCATTTTAATCAAATTGGGATTTTGTAAGTTGCGCATGTTTCTCCTAAAAAATTGCTATCGCCCAACTGCTTTAGTATTTCTACGACGAAAAATTAATAAACTAAATTCAACCTTATCAGATAGTTGAAGCCATTACACACATCCGGCGGTAGGCAAAATACATTGTTCTTAACAAAATGATTGGTAAAAAATGTAGTTGTGCTATCCTGCGGTTTTAATAACCAAATGTGCCACTAATACGAACAGTTTACTGATTATGACAATGGAAACTAATGCAGAGCTACGTCAACTATTCACCAATCTCAGTCAAGATATTGCTGATATTATTTTAAATGAAAGATTAAAGGGATCACTTATTCCAACAAACGATACGTTCGTTCGTGATCGTATTTTGGCTACTACCGAATCAGCGTACGGAGTTCAACGCAAGCAATGGCAACAAGAGATAATCAATAAACCTTCCTGGCTTCAGGCGGTACAAATAGTCGTGTCGCAAGTAGAGAACAATGACCTATTTAAACCAGCCAGAGAATCGTTGCAATCAACACGATTATCAGAAGATCAGATAAATACACTTTTGGATCGTTTTACTTACAGTTTAACGAACCATTTTCTAGAGAACGACGATGAAGTAACTAGGCAGGAATATTTTAAGGATTTAATTTCCAAGGTAATTGAACAAATCAATTCTGAAAATTTTAGAATTTTTAGTACTGTCAAGTTACGAGGTGTTGCATTTCCAGCGAGGGAAATATTAATCAATTTATCAGGAACTGAATTTCAATTACGTCAAGTTTCTGTTGCCGATCTCTCACAAGAACAACGTTACCCTGGATACAGAGAAAAATTATCAATAGATCCCACTGCGATTCTGTCCATTCATTTTCTAGGCATATACCCTCATGAAATTCAAGACAAAGTTGAGCAAGCAATTTGTATACTTCGATTGTTTAAAACAGGAAGCGTTGGTTATTCATCTTACACTATAGAAAATGACTCGTTGCTAGATCCTGCGCCAGGCATAGGTACTATATTTAACGGGAATAGTTCAGTCGGCTTAGAAACCTATATTGTAGAAGAAACCGATAAGCTGATTCTTGAAAAGTTTTGGAAAGCAATAAGCGCTGTATTACCTTCCAAAGGGCTTGGTCGCAATATCGAATCTGTTGATGCCGTAGAAATTGCTTACCAGCATTATTCAGATGCGCTTTTTACTATTGGTACCACCGAGAGAAAAATCGCTGAAGCGGTCATGGGTTTAGAAGCACTCTTCCTCAAAGGTTCCGAAAACCAAGAATTGGCTTATCGTCTTCGTATGCGAGTTGCTAAGGTTTTTGGATTAATGGGGGCAGACGCGTATGAAGCAAAGAAAGTTGCTAATGATGCTTATTCAATTAGGAGTGCTTTTGTTCATGGAGATGTTGTAAGCTCAAAAGATAAAAGAGCTATTGAAAATAGACATACTAGCCTGCCTATTCTTTTGAAATCAGTTCTAGATCACTTGCGAATCAGTATCGTTATGTTTTTGCTTTCAAAGGTTGAGAAAGATACGCTACTTAATTTACTTGACGACTCATACATTGACCAAACTAAATTACCAGAGCTGGAAGAATTGCTTAATCCAGTGATCTCACATATCAATACTGTGGACATTTTTTTAGGTCGGTAGCTCTTTTGTCATCAATAGTTTACAAAATTAGAAATGAATTAACTGCAAGTTAGCCCCGATACCTGA
>JAYTCQ010000279.1:0-6694 GCA_043736395.1 Blastocatellia bacterium
GGCGATGTTTGGTGTACTGTAGATTTTGTCTTCCACAGTGAACCATCTCATCGCCTTTTTTGTGAAGCCCTCTCCTCATTTTTTGTCCGCACTATTGTACTAGGATGGAGAGGAAAAACAATGTCCACGAAAATCAAACGAATTACCTGGATAATTACGGCTGTGCTGGTTATCAATTCCGCTTTGAGTCTCCCGTTCAGTGTTTTGTCACCGAAAGTGCAAGCTGCGGGAGGAGATAAGAACAAAGAGAAACATAATAAGGTCTCACCCGACCTGGTAGAAAAAGTCGCATCGCGCGGCGGCGGAATAGAACGCCACAAAGTGATTATTAATTTGGATAGCACACCTTCTGTACAGCTTCACGCGATTTTGGCCCGTAACGGCATTCAGGTTAATAAATATTTCGAGCAACTTCAGGCAATACAGGTTAATCTACCCGCCAGCGTGATTAGCGAAATCTCAGCGTTGGATGAAGTCACTGACATTTCCGCCGAGCGAGAAGTAAAAGCTTTCGGAGCTGCTGCAACGCCACTCACGGATTCCCATATTGCGACAACGACGGGCAGCAATACTGCGCGTGAATTGAAAGATGCGACAGGTACGCAATTAGACGGTCGTGGTGTCGGCGTTGTCGTGATGGATTCGGGCGCAGACTCCAAGAACTTTCAGTATTATAACAAACAAGGTTTACGCATTATGACGAGCGTAGATTTCACCAGCCAACCTGACCCTGCTAATGACGCTTATGGGCACGGTTCGCACGTGATGGGGATTATCTCCGCCTCAGATGGCAATCCTGGCGTTTACCAAAATAAATATGCGGGCATAGCGCGAAAAGTTGATATGGTCAACCTGCGCGTGTTGGATGCCAATGGTCGCGGCAGTGTCTCTTATGTGCTTAGCGCAATTGACTGGGTATTGGCACATCCAACTGTAACTTTTACCGAACCAATTGCAGGAGGACTTACCAGAACAGTACCCTTAAAGATTGTCAACCTTAGTTTTGGTGCAGTGGCGGTGACATCCTATAAATTCGACCCGTTGTGCAAAGCGGTACGGAAGTTAGTGGATGCAGGAATCGTGGTTGTCTGTGCTGCGGGCAATGACGGTAAGGATGCGAATGGCAACAAAATTTACGGTGCAATCCACGCCCCCGGAAATGATCCTTCCGTAATTACCGTCGGTGCAACCAATACAATGGGAACTGACACACGCACGGATGATACGATTGCTTCTTATAGTTCACGCGGCCCGACACGCAGCTATTACACGGATACGGTTGGGGTCAGACATTACGACAATTTAATCAAACCTGATCTGGTTGCACCAGGGAACAAAATCATAGCCGCGCAAACCTCAACTTCGTCCGCAACTGCTCTTCCTAATGCTTATCCGAACTTAAGAACGACATCCATTACTGGAAGTGCTACCGGTACTGGTACGAATGCGTTGATGTACTTGAGTGGCACCTCAATGGCGGCACCGATGGTTTCTGGCGCTGTCTCGTTAATGCTCCAGGCCAATCCGAAATTAACCCCAAACATGGTCAAGGCGATTCTGATGTACACGGCGCAACAAATGAACGGCTTCAACACTTTAGAGCAAGGCGCAGGCATGCTGAACGTGGCGGGTGCAGTAACGGTTGGGAAGCTTGTTAAACAAAATGTAGCGTGGGCCACGGCAGCGAATGGTTCGGCAATGTTGACGGGTGCGCTGCCTGCTCCGCAATCAGTTCTAACGATCAAAAATGCCAGCGGTGCGGTCGTAACTGAGACGGTTAAATGGTCGCAAGGGGTGTTAATGGGATGGACGTTTGCCTCGGGTAGCAATCTGATGACGAAGTACCAAAAAGTATATGGTCTTGGTCTAATTCTCGCCGATGGATTGATTCTAGCCGATGGGCTGATCTTGGCGGACAACACGATTACGTCAGATGGATTGATTTTAGCCGATCAAATCTTGGAGAGTAAGGGGTTGATTCTGGCCGACGGCACGCCTGTCTGTCCGGTAAAATCCTTGTATAGCGATGGACTCATCCTCGCGGATGGACTGATTCTTGCAGATGGATTAATTCTTGCGGATGGCAGAGTCTATGGAGACAACACGCTGCTGGCAGATTCATTTGTCCAGGCGCAGCGCGTAGTGAACGGAGATAACAGTCCATTTATGAAATAGCCAGATTGAAAGGGCGGCTTGCTGATAGGGCGTAAGTACTGGCCGGTGACGAAATGATCACAAAGGCCAGTACTTACAATAATGTAAAATTCCTAACGCTAGCCGCAATATTATTTGAGTAGGTGATCAGTGGTAACTTAAGGAACGTGTTATGAAAGATAAGCTTGTCAAAACCTGGCCGACAACAAGTAACAGTTCGCCCCTGCGCTTGGCTCGTCTAAAACGATTGGGCATCGGTATAGAAATCCTTATCAAGGTAATTAAATTGGTAGCGGGAAAAGAACGGCTCGCGCTTGATTTTCTAAATCTTCATCCCCTCGAAAACCTGATGTTGATTGAGTTCATCCGCGATCACGGCTTGGAAGACGAACGGAACCGAGGCAGCTTTTACGGTTACTACTGTGATGACAGACTCAGCGGAGTAGCCTTAATCGGGCATCATACATTGCTAAATTGCGATGCAAATGCAGCCCAATATTTTGCGCAAATCGCACTGTCCAAACATAAACAGGAAATCAATAATTTGCTGGGTGAAAACGAAGCGGTCGAAGCTTTCCGCCAGATCTTCAATGAACGAACAACCGGGCGTAAGGTGAAATGCCAGCAACAAGAAACTCTTTGCGTAGCGACGCATTGTGCGCAAGAAACCGTCTCCAAAACAGAGTTGTGCCAGGTACAAAAAGACGAGTTGGACGAGGTGTCCGCCTTACATGCACGAACATATCTGGAATGGAATGGCATTGACCCTTCCATCAAAGACCCGGAAGGCTTTCGTCAACGAATGTTGGCGCGCATTGAAAAAGGCCGCATCTGGATCGTGCGCGATGAAAAGGGGATCGCCTTTAAAACAGACATCGTCAGCGAAAGCCCTGAGGCCGTATATTTGGAAGGTGTGTGGACACGAACTGATCTGAGAGATAAGGGTTTAGGCAGCATTGCCCTGCAACAGTTATGTCAAAAATTGATGGAACAGTATCCAGCAATTTGCCTGTACGTAAGTGATGACGACAAACGAGCCATTTCTTTTTACCAAAAAGTAGGCTTCCAAATCCGCACTGTTTCGCAACTAGTACGTTATGTGCCCGCGGGCAATTAGGTTCCCACTCATACTCTTGCGGATATTAATCAAGGCAAACTACGTACCGTTTCTACCTCCTGTAACGATTATCATCGAGTTATCACAGCTTTGAGAAGATTTCGTATTATTGTCGTCATCAATAGGGTTGCTCTCTCCCTCGCTTTTACTACCCACTGCTTCACGGAATACCAATGTTGGGTCACACGATTGAACAAAAAATTAGAAATTATAAGCTACTACTGATCACACTCGGTGCGTGTAATATCATTTATGCTGTGACGCAACTTGCGCAACAGCCGTTCAATTGGCAATGGGTAGCAATCGGAGTATTCGCTGTAGTAGTCAGCCAGATCGCAGCCAAGCGTATTCCAAACGCTTATAATATCGTTACGATCTCAGATACATTCGTTTTCCTAACTATTTTGCTCTTAGGCGTCCCCTCTGGAATCTTAGTTGCGGCAATCGCTACTGCGAGTGATTCTGCTCGGCACGTTAAACGCTGGATCACACTTGCTACCAATGTCGGGGTCATTTGTTTTTCACTCTTTCTTGCAGATGAATTGGTCACACTAATATTTGGCGATTTAAGTTTGTTGGCACATCACCGCGAAACATTTTTCCTTTTTGTCACCGGGCTTTTATTTCTGGCAATAGCACAAGGATTTATTAACACACTCCTGCTGACGCCCGTCGTAACACTTAAATCCGGTCAGTCAATTTTGCGCACCTGGTACGAAAAATATTTCTGGGTGATGGTAACGCCTGTCTCTGGATCTATTGTGGCAGGGGTGGGCAACTCTTTGGTTCATTACTATGGATTCTGGGCTATCCTTCTGACCGTTCCACTCATGTTAGCTGGTTATATGGCGATGCGTCCTTATCTAAAAAATATTGAAGCAGCCGAACAGCATCTGGCCGAATTGCAGGTAAGTGAATCACGGTTTCGTAATGCCTTTGATTATTCCGCCGTGGGCATGGCCTTAGTCGAACCGCAAGGTCGTTGGCTTCAAGTCAATCAGGCGTTATGCCGAATCACAGGTTATAGTGAGCAAGAGTTGGTGGGAAAATATTTTCAATCTATCGTTCACCAAAAAGATTTGGGAGCAGCTCTCGTACAAATTCAACAGTTGATCGAAGGCCATATCCCTATGTTTCAGATGGAGCAGCAGTATCTGCACAAAAAAGGAAATATTATCTGGGTTATTTGGAGCGTTTCTTTAATTCGTGATTTGGCTTCCAAAGAGAACCGCCTGATTTTTCAGCTTCAAGATATTAGTGGCCGCAAACGCGCTGAATCTCAGTTATTGCATGATGCGTTCCATGATGGACTGACGGGACTGCCCAATCGCAGTCTTTTTTTAGATCATTTGAAATTAGCCATGGAGCGAGGGAAGCGTTATCCCGATCGTCATTTCTCAGTTCTGTTTCTTGATTTCGACCGATTTAAGATTGTCAACGACAGCCTTGGTCACATCGTTGGTGATCAACTATTGATAGCCATTGCGCGACGCCTGGAAACGTGTTTGCGTCCTGGCGATACGATTGCACGCTTAGGTGGCGATGAGTTCACGATTTTGTTGGAGGAAATGCGCCATCAAAGCGAATCAGTAGGAGTTGCCGCCCGCATTCAGAAATCTTTAGAAGCGCCATTTATCATTAGTGACAATGAAGTCTACACCAGCGTTAGCATTGGCATTGCCAATAGTTCGATGGGCTACGAACAGCCGGAAGATATTTTGCGGGACGCCGATACCGCGATGTATCGCGCGAAGGCAAGAAGTGCGAAAGACTTTGAGATTTTTGACGAAACTATGCATTCGGAAGCGGCCAGTCGTTTGCAGTTGGAAAATGATTTGCGACATGCCATTGAGCGGCAGGAATTTTTTCTTTGCTATCAACCCATCGTTTCATTGGAATATGGGTTCCTTTCCGGGTTTGAAGCTCTGGTACGCTGGAAGCACCCAGAACGTGGATTAATCTCTCCAGCGCAGTTTATCCCAATTGCCGAAGAAACAGGGTTGATCTTGCCGATTGGACATTGGGTTCTGCACGAAGCCTGCCGTCAGATGAGAGAGTGGCAGGAAAGTTACCCTGCTGCCTTCCCTTTGCGAATGAGCGTTAACCTTTCGAGCAAGCAATTCACGCAGCACAATCTGATCGAACAAATCCGGATGATCCTTGAAGCGGTCAATCTTGATCCTCAATATTTGAAGTTAGAGCTAACGGAAAGCTCCGTGATGGAAAACGTCGAAACTGCCATCAAGCAACTTAACGAAATTCGTTCTTTGGGAATTGAGCTAAGTCTCGATGATTTTGGCACTGGATATTCCTCACTCAGTTATTTGAATCGCTTCCCACTCACTACTCTGAAAATTGATCGTTCCTTTGTAATAAGCATGAACGAAAAAGAGAATGTCGAAATTGTTCGTACGATTATCGCGTTAGCCGAAAGCCTGGGCATGGGGGTTATTGCGGAGGGAATTGAAACGCTCGATCAACTGAAGCAATTACGAAGCCTGCGTTGTGAAGCAGGGCAAGGCTATTATTTTTCGAGACCCCTAGAAAAAGATACGGCAGAACAATTTATTAGGGATAGTAAACGTCTGACCTCGCTGATTACTCCGTTATTAGAAAGCGAAAATCAAAGCCAATTCGCAACAGTAAGCAGCGGTTCAAAATAAGCAATTCTCAGCAAGTACTGAAGGAAAAATATCAAAAATCCTTTCGCTCGCGACTACGCCGCAAGCATCATTCCCAGTCATTGTGACATAATTCATAGAGCGCATCAGGTAATTTTCACTTTTTGTGATTGTGTGTAAACCTTACGGCTAGAAATTGCCGACACAACTCTTGGAGATTTTTTCCGATGAATTCGGTTTCAAATTTTGCAAACAGACGAAAGGCGCTTAATGAATAATTTGAAAAATTTCTTACTCCTCGTAGCGTTATCAAACGTACCTGCATGGACAACGCGCTTTCTGGCAATTGGAAAATAGACGGCGACGTAGCCGAAAATTCAATTGAAGGAACCTGTACGCTGGCGCAGAATGGAAAAAAATTAACGTGATTTGCGTACTGGGGAATTCAGCCCAACGCTTTGAAATCACCAGCGAAGTATTAGCGAAAAAAGCGAACTGGAAATTTAGCTCCGAGTATAGCGGGCAGGCACTCTCAACCACAGTTTCCGGCAAAATAGACGAAGCTGGTTCAAAACTCTCTGGCGACATTGACGTCCCCAATTTCAATGAGCAGCAATTTTATCGCCAAGAAAGTAGAAGCTAAAAAAGAGCAGTAAGCCCGCCTGATGTTAGATTCCGAATTTGTTTTTTAGCCCACGAAATGGGTGAGGGCATAAAGCCCAGGGTAGAGCGCGAGAGCGCGGAACCTTGGGAACATTGACGAAAACCTATGAAGCCCGCGAAGTGGGCGACAGTTTTAATG
>JAYTCQ010000280.1:0-7777 GCA_043736395.1 Blastocatellia bacterium
AATTGCCCGTATGATTGGTGCGAATTAGAAGATATGGATCGCACTACTTTATATATTAAGTCAGCTTTTAAAGAACCCCTCAATCTGGGTGCAATGACACTGGCTGCGTTCGGTTCGCTTGCGGCTTTTGCCACAAGCGCTACGATGCTTGAAGGAACAGTGATTTTGGCTGGCACAGTCGTTTCTGAAATTGCATATCTCGCCATCGTGCCCGCCTCTTCCTTTTATCAGAAAAAAATTATGGCTCGGCATCGGGCTAAAGTTCTGGTGCAAAAAATTAAACAGCGTCAGGATTTAATTCGAACGTTTGATCCGCGTGAACGTGAAGCCGTAGAATATCTAAGCTGGATGCGAAATCAAATTGCCAGTAATTTTAAAAAGTTTTCCGGTCTGACCGATGATCCACCCCAGATTGGGGAACTTGATACCGCCTGGGAAGCTTTTGTAGATTTGCTGGATGAATACCGCCGCCGTAAAACTCATTTACGGACAATTAATCGCCAGGCCGTCGAAAATCAGTTGCGACAGGCTGAACGCGCAGCGACTACTCTTGATGAAATTACACGACCTTTGCACGAAAAAAATGTCCAGATTATTCGCCGTCGCCTCGAGACATTTGATGATATTGAGCGCAGCGTGAAACGCGTCGAAGCGCAGTTGCAAATGATCGAAAATTTCTTTGGCTTAGTGAATGATCAGGTGGTGACAATGCCCGGGCCTGAATATATCAACACACTCGATTTTGATACTTTAATTTCTTCTATTGAAACCACCCGCGAAATGCTGCAACATACAGCTCCGATCATGAGTAGTTTTGATTCTTTTGATTCGACCCCCTCGTCCTCGACTGCGACCACTCGCCCCACCTTTGCAGCCGAACGACGTTAATATTTCCCCGGACTTATTTTTCTGAATTTTTGCTTAGTTCATTCTCGGAGGAGAAGTACCTTGTTATTTACCATCAACAAAAATCTTATCGCTCTTATTTTTTCACTGGGGCTGATTTTCTTTTCGACCTCGGCGGTTTTGGCGCAGGATGAAATGGAAAAAATGCCAACGCCAGATTATGTGACCATCCGGATTTTTGAAGCCCGTGTGCCGCTTGGCAAAGGCGACATGACGGATCAGGTTTTCAAGTTAAGAACCGCTTCACAAACCAGTGATGAGGGATGGATCAATAATCTGAGAAAAGCCTATCCAAACGTCGATTTTTACCTGCTCAAAACGAATTATTTCAAGCTATTTAAGTCTCCGAAAAAAGGTGTTGTCGAAATCGGAAACCCGAATGAAGCCCATTCTGAAGTGCAAGTGATGACCGCGCATAGCATCGGGGACGGGACAACTCCCGGCACTTCCTTGATTGTTGAAGTCAATGATTATGGCGGCCCAAAAGCGCAAGTCGCGATGCCCGCTGCTATCGCTACGCACGGTATTGAAGCTGAACAGGGAATGACGTATTTTTTTACTAATCAGTCCATGAGGGTTGATCTGCCTGTGTACATTAAATATTTACACGATGGCTATACTTCGCCAGCGATTGATAATTCCGATCATTTTTTTGTAGTTGTGGCTTCCGTAGAAAAAGAAAAACACGTCGGATTTATGCTGGATAAAAAAGCGGATGCGGCGTTGATTGCAACTGCCATCAAAAAGCCCGAGCTTCAGATTTCGCCTGAATTAAAGGGGATTTGGGGAAATATTATTATTCGGGCTGAAGTTGATGCGACTGGAAAAGTAAAAAAAGCTAACCTGTGGAGTTCAACTGCGCCGGAGCTAAATCAGGCTGCGTTAGCCGCCGCCCGGCAATACGAATTTGCGCCGCAAAAAGAAGAATTGACGAATATCCCCATTACATTTTCAATCCCAGCCCCGATTGCGAAACCTGCGAAAGCAAGTATTCCTCCGAAAAAAACAGCTCCGGTTAACGGTGTGAAAAAAGCGGTGAAGAAGAAGTCGTAAGAATTAAAGGCAGAGAAGTAGACCACGGATGGAGCGGATGTTACGGTTTGACGTTGATCTGAATTTTCAGACCCGAGTAGACCCGCCTCATCCGCAAAATCCGTGGTCTATTTTTTATTTAATTCTTTCATCCTTATCAATCACTCCATCTCGGATCGAGATGATGCGGTGAGAATAAGCGGCAATTTCAGGTTCGTGTGTCACGAGAATTATGGTATTGCCTTTGTCGTGCAATTGTTGCAAGAGGCTCATAATTTCGACGGAAGTCTTGGAATCAAGGTTTCCAGTCGGTTCGTCAGCCAGAATGATTGAAGGATTATTGACGAGTGCGCGGGCAATCGCTACACGTTGTCGCTGACCGCCGGAAAGCTCATTCGGGCGATGCGTCATGCGATGTCCCAGCTCTACGGATTCCAAAGCCTGTTTCGCCATTTCCAACCGCTTGGCCGCTGGAGTGCCATTATAAATTAATGGCAACTCCACGTTTTGCAGTGCTGAGGCACGTGGTAATAAATTAAATGTTTGGAAAACAAAGCCGATTTCTTTGTTACGGATTCGGGCTAATTCGTCGTCGTCCATTTCTGAAACTAATTTGCCGTTCAACCAATATTCGCCCTGCGTGGGAGTATCAAGACAGCCAATCATATTCATCAGAGTAGATTTGCCGGAACCTGACGGGCCAATAATGGCCAGATAATCTCCTCGCATTAATTCAAAGGAAACACCGCGCAAGGCGTGAATTTCTTCTCCGCCCATCACGTACGTTTTCCAAAGATTATCTGTCCGAATGAGTGGTTCACCTTTGAGAGTTTGCAGCGCCGGGGCGGGTTTGGTTTGCGTGTCAATCAGCATAAGTGTTCGGGAAAAGGAAGAGTGAGTATTGATTAAGAGACAAGGGAGCAGGGAACTAAACCAGGACGAGAAATTCATAAAATCAATTACTCGTGCCCTTTTGTTCCCTGCTCCCTAGCTCTCGTTATTCCTTAGCTTTATCGTCTTTCGCTTTTTTTGTTTTATCTTCAAGCTTAACAACAGCGTTGTTTTTCAATGTTCGCAGTTGGCGATATGGACCAATAATTATTTCTTCGCCACCGCTTAAGCCTTTAGAAATTTCAATATCGTTGTCGCCGGTAATGCCGGTTTCGACAGGTGTGAAAACAGCTTTTTTGTCTTTAAAGAGAAACACACCTTTAATGGTCTTTTTCTTTTCGACCGGTTTGTTTGTCGTGTTGGCATCAGGCGTAGGGATCGGGGTCGGTTTTGCGTCGCCACCTGTCGAACCTTCCTTGGCAAGCTGATCAGGATCGCGTTCGACCAATGATTGCAGTGGAATGGAGATAATATTTTCCCGGCGATCTGTAAATATCGTCGCAGTTGAAGACATTCCAGGCCGTAGTTTTTCACGAACATCTGGTTCCAGATTTACGAGCCGAATGACAACTTTAAATTCCTTCGCTTCCTGATTTCCTGACTTGGCAGTTTGCGAAATGTCCGCACCTGATTTCGTAACAGCCGAAGCTGCACGTTCAACCACATCTCCTTCAAGTTCTTTTTCTCCTAACGAATCAACTTTGATTTTTGCTTTTTGACCAACTTTGATATTGGCAATGTCGGTTTCATCAACTTTGACTTCAACATTGATCGTAGACATGTCAGCGATGATGACGAGTGGTGTCGAAGAGAAATTCGCGACGGCAAAGGTTCCCACTTCGATTGGTTTGTTCGCAATGACGCCTTCAATAGAGGCGTACTGCACGGTTTTGCGAAGGAAGTCGGTTTGGCTGCGCAGGCTGGCCTGTTGTTGCGAGACGCGAGCCTGAGAAGCGCGCAGTGAAGCTCTATTCTGATCTACTCGTAACTTTGAATCCTCAATTTGAGACTGTGCCTGATTAACGCGGGCTTTGGCTGCATTCACTGAAGCAGTCGCGGAATCCAATCTCGCCTTGGCCGAATCAAAGACAGCTTTCGAAATGATTTGAGATTCTAATAATTCAGCATTTCGTTTGAATTCGATTTCGGCATTGGATCTGTCAACGTTAGCCCGTTCAAGATCAGCTTGTGAAGAATAAAGCGCAGCCGTCGAAGTATTGATCGCATTTTCTGCCACAGTGATTGCAGCATTTTGATTTTGAACGTCAGCCTGACTGGCGCGCAGGGCGGCTTCTTGTAAGGAGACCGAAGATTCCTGTTGCGTCGGATCAAGGCGCACAATCTTCTGACCCTTCTTAACAAAATCGCCTTCTTTGACAAATACATCAGTGACGCGTCCGGCAACTTCAGCCGTCATATTTATCAAAAGTATAGGACGGACTTCGCCGTTCGCGGTGACCTTTGATTCAAGTAATGGTCTCTTTTCGACCTTTGCTGTTTGAATTTCAGGGGCATCGGTGCGACGAGCAAGAACTCCACCGGTGATGATTGCAGCGACAACTAATACTAAACCAAGGGCAATAAATATTTTCTTTTTCTTAGAAACAGCCATTTTGAGAAACTCCAAATTACTAAAAGTGAACAGCCTTAACTGTGAAATAGTACGAACTTTTCATTGCAAGTGTTTCAAGAAAATCTTGAAAAAGTTAATCCTGAATTGTAGGTGTTGAAGCGGCAAGAAACAAGCAAAGCGAATCAACTTGGATAATGACAAGATGAGAATTTTTGACGACTGGAGCGCGAGCGTCTCGCCTGCCCCGTTTGCCAGCGCGAGCGTCGCAAACGCAGTGGCGAGAAGATACCCTGAAGATCAATTGAACTTCCTCGCCACTCGCGTTCCAGTCAAGTCACTTCTTAATCGCGAGCTTTGAGTTGATCAATCACCAGTTGCGCCAGGACTTCGGGTGAGTCTTGATCGGTGACAGCGATGTGCAGATCGGCAATTTGATAACTGGACTTCCGTGATTCATATCTTTCGCTGGCAGTGGCGTAATCAGGTGCCAGCGGTCTGATCTTTTCATCCTGCCGAATCCTTTGCCAGCAAATTTCAAAAGGGGTATTGATCCAGACTGACACTCCCGCGCGATCAATAATCGTCCGGTTAAATTCGAGCGTGAAAGCCCCGCCGCCCAGTGCAATAATCGAAGGATTATCGAAGATGCTTTGTTGCAGGCACTGCGTCTCAACCGTCCGAAAAAAAGGTTCACCACGTAGCTCGATAATTTCCGCAATCGAAGTTCCCACAACTTGCTCAATCGCGTGATCCAAGTCGACAAAAGGGCGTTTTAGAATTGTGGCAATTTCTTTGCCTACAGAAGATTTGCCGCAACCCATGAAGCCGACCAGAAAAATATGTGGTTTTAATAAATTCATTTTGCGAGTGACAAGCACGAGAGCGAAAAATACTGATCAGTTAAAAGTTGCTACTATAAGAAATTTTTTTTTTCGAGCAACCATCAATTGCGTAAACTCTCCATCAATTCGTAAAACTCTGGCAATGAAACAGAGGCCGCATCAGCTCCATTAATCGTGGTCGTCCCATCAGCAATCAATCCGGCGACTGCAAAGGCCATCGCGATGCGATGATCGTGATAGGATTCAACCGTTGCGCCTTGTAAGGTTTGTTTCCCTTCGATGAAAAATCCATCCTCGAATTCCTCAATTTTTATTTTCATCCTGCGCAAATTATCTACGATTGATCTGATACGATCACTCTCTTTGACGCGTAATTCGTGGGCGTCATAAATGGTGAGCGTTCCGCTGAGCTGAGTCGCGACTACTGCCAAAATCGGAATTTCATCAATCAGATTCGCAATGACTTCGCCGGTGAGTTTAATATCACCTGAAAGCTCAGAAGCAGTCACGACCAGATCAGCCACCGGCTCGCCGTGCGCCAATCGCTGATTTTGGATTTCGATATTGGCTCCCATCTGCCGCATCACATCAATCAGCGCCACACGCGAAGGATTAATTCCAATATGGCGAATCGTGAGCAATGAATTCGGTAGTATCGTGCCCGCCGCGAGGAAAAAAGCTGCTGAGGATAAATCCCCCGCGACCGTATAATCTCCGAGCGGGTTCAGGTTTTGACCGCCTGTGATTGAAATATTTGTCGCATTGTCAATTCGTTCGATGGACAAAGGAACACCGCATTCTGCAAACATTTTTTCGGAATGATTTCGCGTCGGAGTTGTCTCAATCACCGTCGTCGTTCCTTCGGCAAATAAGCCAGCCAAAAGAATGCAGGATTTAACTTGTGCACTGGCAATCGGCGGCTGATAAGTGATGCCGCGAATATTCCCACCTACGATTTGCATCGGCGCAAAATTATTTTCACGCGCCGAGATTGTCGTCTGCATTTTCATCAGCGGTTCAATAATGCGTTTCATCGGACGTCGCTGAATGCTTTGATCGCCGGTGATGTCAGTAGGGAAATCCTGTCCTGCCAGAATCCCGGAAAGCAATCGAATCGTCGTGCCCGAATTTCCCACGTCGAGAATTTTTTCTGACTTTTGCAAGCCGTTCACGCCCACTCCCGCCACGACAATTTCATCACCTTCTTTCGTAATTTCAACCCCCAGATTGGCGAGGCAATTCAGCGTACTTTGACAGTCCTGCGCTGAAGAATAATTGCGTAAACGGCTGATTCCATTACCGAGAGCCGCAAACATGGCACTGCGATGCGAAATTGATTTATCGCCGGGCAGATGAAAATCTCCGCGTAGTTTTGTGGCAGGTTCGACGGTAATTATATGGTTGTTAGATGACATAGCGTGAGTTCACTTCCTTGACACTGGTAAAATAGCTATGTTACATCCCAACTGTATGAGCGCAAAGCGACTCACACATATTCGTACTACAGAAAAGGGATTTCATCCTGTATGAGCTTAGCCGAAAAGTTGGTCGAAATTTCAATCGGCAGTAAACTGGAATTGATAGATGTCGTAACTCTCTCGGCTGATCATCTGTGCAAACTCGCCGGATTTGACGAAGAGGAACAATATCGTGTCAACCTTTCGGTGCGCGAATCATTGGCCAACGCCATCGAACACGGGAATAAATTCGCCGAAAATAAAACGGTGCAAATTGTTTTACGGTTGAATGAAGAGTCGTTCAGTGTTTCCATCCGGGACTTCGGCGATGGCTTTGACCCGAATCAGTTACCTAATCCATTAGACCCGCAAAATCTCCTTAATCCTGATGGTCGCGGAATTTTATATATGCGTTCCTTTATGGACGAAGTGAATTTAATTCGCCACGAGGAAGGCGGTATGCAAGTCACCCTCATCAAACATCGAATCAGTGTCGTGACCTAAGGTACATCTCATGCAGTTGCAGATCAACGAACGTCAGATTGGTAATATTGTCATCCTCGATTTGATTGGAAAAATTACAATTGGCGAAGGCAGCAATCTGCTTCGCGACGCCGTCAATAACCTGCTCGAAAGCGGACAATGCGAAATCATTTTAAATTTTGCGGAAGCTGGCTACATCGACAGCTCCGGCATCGGAGAATTGATCTCACGCCACACGACGACAAAAAATCGCGGCGGACATTTGAAGCTTTTATCCCTCCCGAAAAAAATTCGAGACCTGCTGACTGTGACGAAAATTCTTGGTGTTTTTGAAACGTTTGAAGATGAAACGCAAGCGGTGATGAGTTTTGGAATTCTTGGGGAAGTGCCGAGGGTTCATTAGTAAAAGTGCTATCAGTCCCCATTCTACTTTACCAGCTAAAATTCAAAGCATACTTAGTTCTCAGAAATAATGATAACTGGATAATTTCTATTAGAGTTGTTGCGGTGAAAGAAAAAAGCTAGTCTAAAGAAATGAAATTAGCACGAAAAGAACTAAAGAACAAAAGACAATGGCGAGCAGCAACGGGATT
>JAYTCQ010000281.1:0-2592 GCA_043736395.1 Blastocatellia bacterium
TTTGCCTTAAAGTCAAAACTCTATGCGGCGGCACTCAAGACCGCTTATCACGAACTTGTCAACCTTGCTCCTCTTTCTCTCGGTGCGTAACATGAGTTAGTTTGTTCCTATCGCGAAGCTGTTGATGCGGTCGGTTTCAAATATTGATCGAACCAATCCAGCACGGTTTTATACCAAAGCTCACTATTTTGCGGCTTCAAAACCCAATGACCTTCGTCAGGGAAATACAATAATTTCGAGGGAACGCCGCGACGTTGCAGAGCGGAAAATAATTGCAGCCCTTCGCCAATCGGTACGCGGTAATCCAATTCGCCATGCACAACTAACGTTGGTGTTTTGAAGTTTTTGGCGAACAGATGTGGCGACCATTTTTTGTAGGCGCTGTTCGCATCCCACGGCGCGCCTTTCCATTCCCATTCCTGAAACCAAAGCTCTTCGGTGGCATACATGCTTTCGGCGTTGTAAATGCTGGCGTGTGAGACGATGGCTTTGAAACGATCCGTGTGACCGTTCATCCAGTTCACCATGTAACCGCCATACGAACCACCCGCCGCGCCGATTCGATTGGCGTCAACGTAGCCGAGTTTAATCATGTGGTCTACGCCTTTCATTAAATCTTCGTAGACCGCGCCGCCCCAATCTCCGGTGATTTGTTCGGTGAAGTCTTGCCCGTATCCGGTCGAACCGTGCGGATTAATCAGCACGGATACATAACCACGCGCCGCCCACATTTGCGGGTTCCAGCGATAGCCCCAATTGTCCATCCACGCGCCTTGCGGGCCGCCATGAACTAACAAAACCATCGGATATTTTTTGGCTTTGTCGAAGCTGGGAGGCTTCACGATGAAGCCGTGAATTTTGGTTTTTAGACCGCCGACGAATTCAAATTCTTCAGCCGCAGGGAGATCAAGTTGTGAGAGCAAATCATTATTTGTTTTCGTCAATTGCATCGTGCCGGAGCCGTTCGCGTTGGCTTTGAAAACTTCGGCAGGCATTGCGGTATTGCTACGCGTGAAGGCAATTGTTTTGCCATCCGCAGAAATTGTCGCGCCGTTGCTGGAGCCTTCGTTGATGATGCGCTGAAATTTATCTCCGTTGATTGGCGCTGCAAAAATCGCTTCACGTCCGCGATCCTGACTGGTGATAAGCAATGCTTTGCTATCGGGCATCCACGCTAAATCTTCGATCCAATTTACAAAGCCAACTGATATTTCTTTGGAGGTTTTCGCGCTGCGATCATAGAGCATCAAACGGAAACGATCTGATTCATAACCATTTCTGACTTGCGAACGATATGCGATGAATTTTCCGTCAGGCGAATAGCGCGGTGTAGTGTCGGAGCCTTTGTTCGTATCTGTAATTCTTTTTGCCTCGCCGCCGTCAACCGGGACGATGAATAAATCATTGTTGGTGCTCAGGGCTTCATCTTTGTCGGTGTTGCGCGCGAAGCAAATTTCTTTTCCATCTGGCGAAAAAGAAAACGCGGTTGGATCACCCAATGAGAAGGGAGGCACGTCAAAATCTCCCGGCGTCAAATCTTTGGGTTCGCCTCCGTTGGTTGAAATTACAAACAAATGCGAACGCTTGCCGCGCTTGAATTCCGTCCAATGACGAAAGAGCAAACGATCTGCGATGACGGCTTTGACTTTGCTATTTTCAGCGGCGGCAGATTTGTCGGCTACACATTTCAGGTCTTTGCATTCGGGATAAATGTCAGTCGTGAAGGCGAAAGATTTTCCATCGGGAGACCAGATAAATTCGGCTACGCCTTCGGGAACGTCGGAGATTTTGTTTGGATTACTGCCGTCGGCATTCGCGACGAAAATTTGCGGCGCGCCTGCCCGCGTCGAGAGAAACGCGATTTTACTTCCATCAGGAGACCAGCGCGGTGTGTCATCATTTTTATCAGAAGTAATGAATTGTTGCGCACTACCTCCGCTGGTTGGAACCATCCCAATGGCGCGTTTGCCGCGATTGGCTTCTTTGTTAACGACATTGACGACGTAGGCAATTTTGCTGCCATCCGGTGAAATCTGCGCATCGGCGACGCGCTTCATCGAGATGAGATCATCAAACCCGATGGGACGTTTGGCTTGCGCGAATGCTGCGGAAAAAGCCAATAGAAAAAATAAAAAGAATAGTGAACTACGACGCATAGTTTCCTCCAGAAAATACTTGATTACGTGAAAAGGGCAGTTCATTATCTATCGGCAATAGCCAGCAAACAAGGTGCAAGTTTCAAGCCAAGATGAAGAGGAGCATTTATGCCCATCCATAGAAGCGATTTCGCAAATTATAGAAGTTTCATTCTATTGATTTTATTTGGAAGTTTTTACTCTGCTTTCAGTCAACTACCAGACCAGGCAGGTACGCACTCCCTGATCCGTGAGGCAAAACATACGGCTTCATTTCGCCAGTCTGACAGTCCCGTAATTTCTATTGCTTCGACATCAGATGGCAATAAAATCGCGAGTGTTGCCGGAAACCGGATTAATGTGAATCAGGGGTTCAAATAAACTATTGCTCAACAACGGGTTAGCGGAGCGAAAAATCACTGATGCCGAAATGCTAAGTCTATAAACCCTTTGTTTT
>JAYTCQ010000282.1:0-40925 GCA_043736395.1 Blastocatellia bacterium
TTTGCCTTAAAGTCAAAACTCTATGCGGCGGCACTCAAGACCGCTTATCACGAACTTGTCAACCTTGCTCCTCTTTCTCTCGGTGCGTAACATGAGTTACAAACGCTGCAGCAAAAAAATTTGCAGAGGCATTGAAAAGTTTTGATGAGAATTCTTCAAAGCAGGAAGGAGTTCACCCTCGACTGATTCAAGCGGAAAAAGAAGGAATTGCGAGTCAATTAACAACACTGAAAAAAGAACTCCGCGAATACCAACGGCTGCGTTCCGGTCGGGTAAAAATCAGCCTGCGTGAGATCGAAGGGCTGCCCGAAAAACTTGTGCGTGCGCGAATCGCCGCTGGACTAACACAAGAAGCTCTTGCAGAAAAACTTGGGTTGAAGCGTCAACAAGTTCAACGGTATGAAGCTTCGGATTACGCTTCAGCAAGCCTCGCGACTATTCGGCAAATTGCCCAAACGATTGAGGCTGTGTCTGCAAGCTAAAAAAGAAAAAGCGTGGACAAAATGCCCACGCTTCAAAAAAAACCTATTCCCAAAAATATTATTAGTTCTTCGCCGCCCACTTCAAATACAATTCAGGATTATTCTTCACTTTTTCAATACATCCAGCACAGCATGCATACACGGTTTTGCCTTGCACCTGAAATGAAACTTCTTTGCTGATCGCTTCACCGGTTACGGGACAGGTTTCAATGCCATCGCCTTTGCCGAGGAAGGCGGCGGTAGTTGGTGCGGTGGTATCATGATGATCGTGATGACCTTCGGATTTGGTGACCAAAGCTTTGATGGCGGCAACCTGTTCCGCTTCAGTTTTCTTGACGTACTTCGATGGGTTTGCTTTGGCGGTTTCTAAACAATCTTTGCAACAAAAATATACATCGCGTCCAAAGAATTTAGCTGAAAAGGTTTTATTTTCCAGCTTTTCGCCGCTGACGGCACAGGTTTCAATGCCATCGCCTTTCGCTAAAAAGTTTTCGTCTACCGGCATTGCTTTGGCGGTTTTGGCAGCTTTGCTTCCGGGTTTCTTTTTGCCGGATTTTTGCGCGGAAGTGGTCACGCTCAGGCCGCAAATCAGGGCCAGTGAAAGTATCATTGCGAATCGTTTACAAATAATGTTCATAGTGTTTTCCTTTCAGTCCTTGTACGGTGAACTGTTCGTTCGCCGAATCTTCAGTTTTTGTTCAAAACCGCAATAAAGTAAAAAGCGCGAAATAACAGTTCACGCTACAATTATTTTACCAGATTATACACTGATTTTCCCGAACCATCGCATCACCTTTCTGGCATCCGAAGGCTTCGGCAAATGGAGCGAAATTTGACAGCGGGCCATTTCCGCGAAAACGTCCGAGCGGATGCGGATCACCCAGCGTTTGCGCACGTTCCGCTTCAGGTCTTGCGACGGCAGCCCAGACCTGCGCCCAACCTAAAAAGAATCGTTGCTCAGCCGTGAACCCATCAATTTTTGCCGGTGCGGGCTTCCCTTCCAAAGATTTTTTGAAAGCGTAGTACGCCATCGTCACGCCGCCTAAATCTCCGATGGATTCGCCCAGTACAAGTTTACCATTTTGGAATAAACCATCGGTGACTTTGTAGCCGTTAAATTGCTCGACGACACAGTTCGCTCGTACTTCAAATTTTTTGCGGTCTTCCGGTGTCCACCACATCCGCAGATTCCCCTTCTCATCAAACTGGCTGCCGGAGTCGTCAAAGCCGTGCGACAATTCGTGTCCGATGACTGCTCCGATACCACCATAATTGATGGCGTCATCCGCGTTAGGATTGAAAAACGGAGGTTGCAAAATTCCAGCTGGAAAGGCAATTTCATTATTCACCGGTGAATAATAAGCGTTCACCGTCGGCGGAGTCATTCCCCAGATTGATTTGTCGACAGGCTTGTTAATGCGACCGACATTTTCTTTCAGCCGCCACTGACCGACACGAAACTGATTTCCGAAATAAGATTTGCGATCAATTTGTAAGGCCGAATAATCTTTCCATTTATCCGGGTAGCCAATTTTGCGCGAGAATGAATTCAGCTTGATTAATGCTTGTTTTTTGGTCGTGTCGCTCATCCATTCCAAACCGTTGATGCGTTCCGTAAAGGCGCCGACCAGATTATTAATCATAGTATTCAAACGCGCTTTTGATTCAGGAGGGAAATTTTTGGCGACGTACACCTGTCCCAGAATTTCGCCGAGTGAGCCATCAACTACCTGCGTACAAGTGCGCCAGCGCGGAGCCTTCTCTTTTTGACCGCTGAGCGTCTTGCCATAGAAATCAAAGTTTTCATTTCTAAACGGAGATGACAAAGCATCCGCCGCGTCATGCACGATTTGCCATCGCAAATACGTTTTCCATTCGTCAATCGAAACATCTTTCAGCAAAGAATTAATGGATTGAAAAAACTTCGGCTGACTGACATTGAGGTCGGTAAAAGCGCTGGTACCACGTCCGGCAAAATAACTTTTCCAGTCCAGATTCGAAGTCAATTCCTGAAGTTCGGCAATCGTTTTTTTATTGTATCGTTTGGTCGGATCACGCAGCTCAACGGGAGCTAATGAAGCTTCGGCGATTTTCATTTGAACTTTCATCACCGCTTCAGCATTGGCTGTCGCTGTTGCTTCTGCGTCACCGAGCAACTTGAACATATTCCCCATGTGCTTCACAAAAGCAGCTCTGGTCTCCTTCGATTTGTCGTCGGTTTTGGTGTAGTAATCCTTGTTCGGCAAACTCAGTCCGCCTTGTCCGAGGCTGGCGATATTCATCGTCGAGTTTTTCAAATCCGGGCCGGCGCCAAAGCTAAATAAAGCGGGAACGCCGTTGGCATGCAGGTACGTAATTTCAGCCTGTAATGATTTCAAATCAGAAATTTTATCAACGCGTTTGAGCATTGCCTGAATCGGCTGTGCGCCAGCTTTTTCAAGGCCGGCTTCGTCCATGCACGTTGCATACATCGCGCCGATTTTGTATTCGTTTGATCCGGGCTTAGCGGCTTTATTGGCCGCGGAAGATTCAAGAATTCCTTTCAGAATAGTTCGATTGCCTTCGGCTAAAATATCAAAGCTGCCAAAGCGTGATTTATCATCGGGAATTTTGGCAGTCTTCAACCAGTTACCATTTGTATATTTATAAAAGTCTTCGCACGGTTTGCAGGTCGTATCCATGCGGGAAGCCTCAAAGCCATTTTTATATTGCGCAATGGTTTGCAGGCTCAAGCCAAGTGTCAGCGTCACGGCGACAACCTGGCGTGTGATGAGTTTATTCATAATCCGATTTTCCTTAATAATATTTTTTCGTTCATCATATGTGTCGATGAGGAAATGAGTTGTAAGGGGACACTTTACAACGTTGAAAGAGGGAAAAAAAGGAATAAGTTAGATTTAATTTGCTTTAGTTTTCCCTTTTTCGTCTAAAACCTGTACCATTTACGATTCGCAAAATTAGATTAGGATTTTCTCAAACTTGAAAATATTATGATCAAAACACTTGAATGGACTGACGCGGGCGTAGTGATGATTGACCAGCGTTTGCTCCCCACCGAAGAAGTTTATCCGCTTTTTAAAACCTACGAAGAAGTCGCCTACGCGATCAAGGAAATGGTCGTGCGTGGAGCGCCCGCGATTGGCGTTTCAGCGGCGATGGGTGTGGCATTGGGGGCGCGTGACATCGCTTCTGAAGATCCGGCAGAATTTGAAAAGCAGTTCCAGCATATCTGCGCGGTGCTCGCGGCAACCCGTCCAACGGCCGTCAATTTGTTCTGGGCTATCGAACGGATGCAAACGCTTTTCGCGCAGCTCAAAGATGATGGCGTTTCATTGACAGAAATCCGCCTGGCATTGATCGAAGAAGCCAAAGCGATGCACGGCGAAGACATTGCCATCAACAAACGAATGGGAAGTTTTGGCGCTCAGTTCATTGGCGATAATGCGACGGTTTTGACCCATTGCAACGCTGGAGCACTGGCTACAGCTGGGTATGGAACAGCGCTCGGCGTCATTCGCGCCGCCGTCGAAGCCGGAAAAAAAGTTGCGGTCTTCGCTGATGAAACGCGTCCGTTTTTGCAAGGCGCTCGCTTAACGGCGTGGGAGCTGCATCACGATAATATTCCGGTCACGCTGATTACCGACAACATGGCCGGACATTTTATGAAAGCCGGAAAAATTGATTGTGTTGTAGTCGGCGCGGATCGCATCGCCGCCAACGGCGACGTCGCCAATAAAATTGGCACGTATTCGGTCGCAGTTCTCGCGAAGGAAAATAATATTCCATTTTATGTCGCGGCTCCGATTTCGACGATTGATTTAAGAACCGAGAACGGGGACGGCATCCCGATTGAAGAACGCACTCCGTTGGAAGTCACCCACGTGAAAGGTTCGCAAATTTCGCCGGACGGAATCACCATCGCCAATCCTGCTTTTGACATTACGCCCAACCGCTATGTCACAGGCATTATTACCGAGCGAGGCGTTGCGCAGGCTCCCTTTATCGAAAGCCTGAAAAAACTGGTCAACCAATAGTTTATGCTTTCATTATCTCAAGCCTTGATCAGTGAATTTCCCAAGGAAATTCGTCAACGAGGAACCACCTATTTCCAACGGAAATTAGTTCGCATTAAACAAGCGACCAAATGGATGGTCACCGCCACGGTTCGGGGCAGCGAAAAACATAACATCACACTGAATCGCACTGACGAGGACGTTTTGATTGCGAGTTGCACCTGTCCCTACGTCAGCTCGAACGGCTCTGGCTGTAAGCATTTGTATGCCGTCTTGCTGGAGGCCGAAAGTAAAAATTATCTGACTGGTGATGGTGACAACGAAGATTTGGGGATGGAAATTGAATTTACAGAGAACGAATTTGAAGAAGAACAGGATGAAGATTTTGAAGATGAAGATTTTTTTGATTACGATCCGCCAGTAGATGTTCAACTTTCAGATGATCAAAACTTAATCCTTCCCAATGAATTACGACAAAAAATAATTAATGAACAAAAACAAAAATGGGGGTTAAAATCGGCGGGTGAGCTGGCCAAATCCGCGTCTTCGAACTGGGAAAAAATTCTTGAAGAAGTCAAAGTTCCCGCCCAGCAGAATCAAATAAACTCTTCGTTTTCCTGGGACGCGACTCGACAAATTCTATACACGCTGGATTTGCCGGCAATGAAAAGTAACCCTTCGATTGTGGTGATTGATATTACTTTTCGCCAGCAACTGAAAAATGGCGAGTGGTCAAAGCCAAAAGTATTGATGCTGCGGCCTGAAAATATTTTAAATTTGCCCGATGAAATTGACCGTGAAATTTTAGGATATATTCTGGGCGGACGTGAATATTTCGGGTATGTTCAATACTTCAATTCGAACGGTGGTCGTTACCAGTTAAGTGAAAATCTGGCGCGGATAATTTTACCAAAAATCTGCGCTGTCGGACGCTGCTTTATTAAAACTGAATACGGTCAAACAAAGTTTCCCCCCTTAGAATGGGACGCTGACATTCCTTATCAATTTTCGCTCGAAGTCTCGCCGGATGAAACCGATTATTCTCTGACTGGTTCAGTCAAACGCATTGATTCAGATGAAAAGATTTTGCTGAGCGGGATTCATTTAATCACCACCGGTGGACTGCTTTTCACCGATCATCGCGTCACCGAAGTCACGCCCCCCGAAGCCCGTCACTGGGTGCAGCCGCTGCGCAAAGACTTGATCAAAATTCCAGCGGAACAGAGTGAAAAATTCCTGAATCAGTTGCTGCAATCTCCGCATTTACCGACGGTAATCTTGCCGGAAAAATTACAGTACGAAGAGATTTCCGCAACACCGCATCCGCGCTTAATCATCAAGCCGCACGAACAAAAACAGTACGCCGACCGCGTCAAAGGGATTCTCAATTTTGATTACGATGGCACGATAGTTACTTATCAGGACACGCGACGGGCTGTCTACCGTTCATCCGAACGACAGTTGATTAAGCGTGATCCTGAAATGGAAAAAATCGCCCTGGATTTTTTATTATCAGTAGGATTTAAAGAACAGCGGGATTTTTATAACTCACAACCTTACTTGCGATTGAACACGACTCGCGTTCCTCGTACGATTCAGCGATTGCTGGAAAACGGCTGGCACGTTGAAGCGGAAGGAAAATTATATCGCCGCCCAGGCAAATTCAGTCTCAATGTTTCATCAGGAATTGACTGGTTCGAATTGCACGGTGAAGTAGATTTTGAAGGCTCAGTCATTCAGTTACCTGAATTACTAACCGCTCTGAAAAAAGGGCAAACAAGTGTGACGCTGGGCGATGGAACGTTTGGGATTTTGCCGGAAGAATGGCTGAAAAAATACGGCTTGCTCGCGGCTACCGGCGAAGCTAACGAAGATCATTTGCGCTTCACCAAAGCGCAGGCGGGATTGTTGGATGCTCTGCTGGCCACGCAGGATGAGGTAAATTTTGATTCCTCCTTCTCACGTGTGCGGCAAGAACTCAAACAATTTTCCGGCGTCGAAGCAATTGAACCGCCCGCCGGATTTGTCGGAGAATTGCGGCACTACCAAAAAGAAGCTTTAGGCTGGTTTCAGTTCCTGCAAAAATTTGGATTCGGAGGATGCCTGGCTGACGATATGGGACTGGGAAAAACGCCGATGACCCTGGCGTTATTGGAAGCCAGACGCGAAACCCGCGCTCATCAAACCGGCCCTGAGCGACTGGCTCCTTCATTGGTTGTCGTCCCGAAATCATTGGTCTTCAACTGGAAAGCAGAAGCTGCAAAATTCACTCCCAAGCTGTCCATTCTTGATCATACGGGCATCGAACGTGATCGAAAATCGTCAGAACATTTCGATGAATATGATCTGATCATTACGACTTACGGAACCTTACGTAATGATGCGATTTTGTTTAAGGACACCTGCTTTGATTACATCATTCTTGATGAAGCGCAGGCCATTAAAAACACCTCTACAGAATCCTCGAAAGCTGCGCGGTTGATGCGGGCAAATCACAAATTAGCCTTGAGCGGAACGCCGATTGAAAATCATTTAGGTGAACTGTGGAGTCTGTTTGATTTTCTGAATCCGGGTTTGCTCGGAGCTTCGTCAGTCTTTGGGATGAGCGGAAATTCGGCTAAATTTCCGGAAGAGGAAACCAAGCAAGTGCTGTCACAGGCGCTGCGCCCTTTCATCCTTCGCCGTACCAAAAAACAAGTTGCCCAGGATTTACCTGAGAAACTGGAGCAAACAATTTATTGCGAGATGGAACCGGAACAGCAGAAACTTTACAATGACATGAAAGAGCATTATCGCCAGTCATTGCTCGGCGTCGTTGATCGTGAAGGCATCAACAAATCAAAAATGCACATCCTTGAAGCATTGTTGAGATTGCGTCAAGCGGCCTGCCATCCCGGCTTGCTCGACAAAAAGAAAATTGATCAGCCTAGTGCCAAGCTTGATGTCCTCTTGCCACAACTGATGGAACTTGCTGATGAAGGGCATAAAACATTGGTGTTTTCGCAATTCACGAGCTTACTTTCCATCGTTCGCGCTAAGTTGGATAAAGATAATATTGTCTACGAATACCTCGACGGAAAAACGCGCAATCGTCAGGAAAAAGTCGAACGATTTCAGGATGATCCCGATTGCAAATTATTTTTAATCAGCCTGAAAGCAGGCGGAGTTGGATTAAATCTGACCGCCGCCGATTATGTTTTTCTACTCGATCCGTGGTGGAATCCTGCCGTCGAAGCGCAGGCGATTGACCGGACGCATCGCATCGGACAAACCAAACAAGTCTTCGCCTATCGCCTGATTGCGAAAGGTACAGTGGAAGAAAAAGTGTTGGAATTGCAGAACACGAAACGCGATTTAGCCGATGCCATTATCAGCGCCAACAACAGCGTGATAAGGACGCTGAAACGCGAAGATTTAGAAATGCTTTTGTCCTAAAATTTTTACCGCAAAGGGACAAGGGGTCAAAGAAATCTATTCAGATGAATTTTCTTTGTTCCCTTGTCCCTTTGACCCTTTGCGGTGAAATTATTTCTATGCTGCAGATCTACGACGCCATCATCATCGGAGCAGGACACAACGGACTCATAACCGCGGCTTATCTCTCCCGTGCCGGTCTGAAAGTCTGCGTTCTCGAACGCCGTTCGTTGATTGGCGGAGCTGCCGTCACCGAAGAATTATTCCCTGGTTGTCGAGTTTCAACTCTCTCGTATTTATGCAGCCTGCTGCAACCGTGCATCGTCGAAGAATTGGAACTGAAAAAATTCGGTTATCTAATTTCCCCTAAAAATCCCCCATTTTTCACTGCCTTTCCTGATGGGCGACATTTATTTTTTTGGCAGGACATTGAAAAAACGCTCGAAGAATTCAAGCGTTTTTCAGTCAAAGATGCTGCGGCGTATCCAGCCTTCTGCGAACGAATTGAAAATCTTTGCGCACAGGTTGAAGCGACATTGCTGCAATCCAATCCTCAACCTTCACCTGAACTTTTAGAATTCAGTCAGCGTAGTGTCCGCGAAGTTTTAGACGAATATTTTGAATCCGAAGAAATCAAAGCCACGCTCTCAACGGATGGAATAATAGGATTTAACGGAGGCCCTTCGACGCCTGGAACCGCCTACAACATGCTTCATCATTTGATGGGAATGGCAGCGGGGAGTCGCGGATTATGGGGCTTCGTACGCGGCGGGATGGGTGCAGTCTCAAATGCAATCGCACAATCCGCCATCGTGCACGGAGCGACAATTCGCACAAATTCCGAAGTCGCACAAATCCTCATCAAGAACGATCAAGCATCCGGTGTAGTCTTAAAATCCGGCGAAGAAATTCACGCAAAATTTATTATTTCCAACGCCGATCCCAAGCGGACTTTTTCAAACTTTGTCGCGCCAAAATATTTGCCCGATGAATTCAAATCCAAAGTAGAAAATTTCAAATGCGAAGGCGTTTCCGTCAAAATAAATTTGCTCACGGACGGTCTGCCAAATTTCACCGCGTATCCAACTTCTGGCAAAAATCCCGGACTGCCGCATCTCTCAACAATGCACATTTTGCCTTCGATGGATTATCTGGATCGCGGCTGGGAAGAAGCAAAAAATGGCGAACCATCCACGCATCCCATGTTGGAAATCGGCATCCCCACCGCCTACGATAATTCACTGGCTCCTGCCGGAAAACACTTGCTGAGCATCTTCGCGCAATACGCACCGTACGCCCTAAAATCTGGCACTTGGGATTAATCCACAAAAAATAATTTTGCGGATCGTTGCCTGAAGACACTGGCGGAATACGCGCCAAATATTCACGACATTATCCTTGATCGCAAAGTCATTTCGCCGCTCGACATCGAACAGGAATACGGCTTAACCGGCGGCAGTATTTTTCACGGCAACATCACCTTCGATCAATTATTCGAGAAGCGATTCAGCTATCGCACTCCAATCAAAAATTTATATTTGTGTAGCTCCGGCACACATCCTGGCGGCGGCGTGATGGGAGCGGCGGGATATAACGCCGCGCAGGAAATCCTAGCAATTCCATAGAGTCTATTAAGTCTGTAGAGTCCATAGAGTCTAGGAAGTTCGCTACGCGTAGCGGGCTGTTGACTCTACAGACTCAATAGACTCCATAGACTCAACAGACTTCTTCCCTCCCCTTCTGCCATTAACAAACATCCTAATCAGTGGTATAGAAATAGTATTAACCTGAAAAGTAAATAACTGCTTTTTACGATTTTCCGTCAACTTACGAAAGGAAAACATGGACGCTACTACGATTGGTTTTGTTGCTCTTGCTACGACGATTCTTCTTTTTATCGCGCGTGGAGTTTATCAATTAATTCTCGGCGTTCCGATCACCGAAGCCTTAATTCATCACGATAATAAGGCCGCGGCAATTGCGCTGGCGGGCTTTTTGTTTGGGGTCATCCAAGTCATCATTCCGGTCTTTGGCGGCCCGATCCATTCATTCTGGAACGACCTCGGCAATGTTGCTGCTTACGGTTTTATCGGGATTCTCGTCCTCACCGTTTCAGGCCTGATTTTCACGTGGTATTGCCAAGCCACAGGAACGCATTTGAGAGATCAAATTGCTAGTGGAAATGTTGCTGCCGGAATCACAGCGGCTGGCGCGTATCTAGCCGTCAGCGGATTAACCAGCGGAATTCTGACAGGCGACGGCGGAGCAATTTTACCAACCATTATTTTCTGGGCAGCCGGATTATTGGCATTAATCGTTCTGACGCATTTGTTTCGAATGCTCACCGCCTACGACGATGCAAAATTAATCAGTGAAGGTAACATCGCGGCGGCGCTGGGGTTTGCAGGATTGATTATCGCGATGGGATTAATGGTTGGTTATTCGATTTCGGGAAATTTCACCGGCTACCGCGAAGGCTTTATCGGATTCGGTTTGATGTTATTGCTGACCTTAATTTTTTATCCGGTTCGGCAGTTAATCGTCCAAACGCTGATTCTCGGCGGAGGATTTAGTTTGTACAATGGTCGCCTTGACAAAGAAATCGCCGAGGATCAGAACGTTGGCGCAGGAGTCCTCGAAGCGGTTGGTTATATCGCCACAGCCCTTTTAATCACTCATCTATGAAACAATTTCTGTTTGTCGTGTCCCTCTTCGCTTTTATCCAAATTGGAATGGCGCAGGAAATCCCCACAATTGATCGGCGGACGAAAGAGGTCAGACATCTTGACCTTAAATACGAGCCACCCGTTTATCAAACAAAAGAAGAATGGCTGGCGCGCGCCGCACAGCTTCGGAAGCAGATTTTATTCGCTTCGGGCTTATTCCCTGAACCAGTCAAAAACCCCTTAAATGCTCAGGTTTTTGGCAAAATTGACAAAGGTGATTACACCGTCGAAAAAGTTTTTTTTGAAAGCTTCCCCGGTCATTACGTCACAGGAAATTTGTACAAGCCAAAAAACATCAGCGGCAAAGTTCCAGCAGTTCTCTGTCCGCATGGACATTGGGCGTACGGGCGACTTGAAAATCAACAATTGAATTCCGGACAGGCGCGAGCGGCGAATTTTGCGCGGCAGGGATACATCGCATTTTCGTGGGATATGGTGGGTTACAACGACAGTATCGCCGTCCCGCACACTTTCGCGAATCATCGCGAAGGCTTGGTCGCCGAGTCTTTGTGGGGAATTAATTTGCTCGGATTGCAACTTTGGAATTCAATTCGTTCAGTAGATTTTTTGTTGTCGTTGCCTGAAGTGGATGCAGGAAAATTAGCAGTCACTGGAGAATCCGGCGGCGCGACGCAAACATTTTTGCTCTACGCCGTAGATGATCGCATCAAAGTTTCGGCTCCGGTGAATATGATTTCATCAGTCATGCAAGGCGGCAGCGTCTGCGAAAATGCACCGCTTTTACGAATTGATACCAACAACATGGAAATCGGAGCGATGATGGCTCCGCGTCCGATGATGATGATTGCGGCGACGGGTGATTGGACGAAAGATACGCCGACAGTTGAATATCCTGCCGTCCAAAATATTTACAAATTGCTGGGCGCGGGCGACAAAGTGAATTTTGCGCAATTCGATTCGCCGCACAATTATCACCGTGAAAGCCGCGAAGCCGTCTACGGCGCTTTCGCCTATTGGTTGCAGGGACGCAAAGAATTCGGGCCACTCAAAGAAGCATCAAGTAATATTCCGACGCTGCCAGAGCTATTAGTATTTTACGGACGCTCTCGGCCTGAAAATGAACTGAATGAAAAACAGCTCACAGCGGCTTTGATCAAAGCTCATCAGCAACAGTTGGATGATCTGCAAAAACAGGATGCTGACAAATTCAAAACGCAATTTGGCGAAGCGTTGAAGCTTTCTATCATGGCAGAAAATCCGAAGCCCGAAGATTTAACAAGCGTCACTAAAGCGCCTTCAGGAATCACCGTAATTTCTCGAAAAAATCGGCAGGATTTAGTCGCACTAAGCATCACGCGCACTAAACAAAAGAAATCAGATTCCTGGGTTTTAATCGCTTCTCCAGTCAGCGAATTCATGTCCGAAACCAAAGCTCTGACGGAACAGTTATTGAAGGATGGTCACAACGTCGCTTTTATGACTACTTTTCCAGGTCGAAGCAACGGCGAAGACCCGAATAAATTTAAGTTTCTAACAACCTACAACCGCAGCGATGATGCGAACCGGATTCAGGATATTTTGACCGCCGTCGCGTACCTGAACAAAATCAAAGGTACAGCAATATTAAATATCATCGGAGTCAAAGAGGCGGGATTGCATACGATTCTGGCGCAGGCGATAGCTCCGGGAGCAGACAAAATTATTGCCGACGCCGCGCAATTTGAGACGAATAATGATCAGGAATTTTTGAAGAAAATGGCAATTCCGGGCATCCGACGCGCCGGAGATTTTAGAACAGCAATCACCCTCATCGCCCCATCAACATTGACGATTCACAACGCGGGGACGAAATTTCATGTGAGTAATTCGGCGGTTCAGATTAGGAATGAGAAGTTGAGTGAATTGGCGATTTCGGAGTTGTTGAGGATTAAATTAAATCCAAAATAATGCTGTCATTAATTCGCCTACGGCAAAGTTCAATTCTTTTTTCTAGTAGCCCAGCAATTCATGGCTGGGAAGAATGACCATAAATCAACAGCCAGATTGATGGGGCTTGCACGGGCTTAAGCCAAGAAAAATGGAATTACTTTTACGCAGCCATAAGATCAGATTGGCTTACACGCGTAAATTTCAGGGCAGTCATAATATTCGCAGAAGGAATTCCTGCTTCTATCAAAGCGAGGCTTAGACCTTCTTCCGTATTATCATCTTCAATGACAACTATCCCATCCACCAGCCGTGCGTGAAAAATGATTGCATCAACTCGACGTTTATTATCCCATCCTGTAGCAATCAATAAAAAATGTCCAATTGCTTCATCGCAGACGGCTGTCATTGTGATAGGTTGCAAGCTCGGTTGGTGCTTTGCTTCTTCGAGCAATACTCGTCGAATTATTTCTGCATAATTCAAGGTTTGATCCATTGCAAAATCTCCTCTTTTCGCTCGTCAAAAATTAGCAGCTTAATCTTACTGCGAGTAACTACCATTTCGAAAATGGGTTTGTGAAAGTAACTATGATACGCATCTTCGCTTAAGGCTAAAAATAGTTCACGCTCAGCATCCCGTTCATCTAATGCCCATTGATACAACTGTAATTGCCCCATCGTTTTCTCAAGTTCACTGATAGGTGAAAGTGTATCAAAATTTTTTACTTCTACCGCAATTTTTCGTCCGGCTTTTTCTGCTGCAAATGTTTTTTCAGCGCCTAAATCAGCCTTCAGAACGGTGTCTCCGAGCACTAGCTGTAACGGATCAGCGGTAATTGTCCAGCCATCTTTTTCTAGAGCGTGCCTTAATGGTTGATGAAAACCATCGCGTCTCGACATAATTTTTCCCGATTTAAAATTATTATATGAAGAACCAGGTCGCCTATAATTAAAACAATCACAGGCGACCTGGTTCATTCTCCAAATTATCTAGATTACTTCACCTTATACTTCTCAATAATCGCCTTCAGCCCATCCGCCGAAGATGCTTTGTGGCGCAGTTTATAGATATTCTGCGTCTCGCCCAGCAGTTGATCGTACATGGCTTTCGATTCCGGTTTGCCTTCGACCAAAGCCAGCGCGTGGGCGGAATAATCAATGATGACATCCATTGCCGCTTCGGCTGCTTTTAGTTTGGCGGGCTTTTCAGCATTCGAAGCCACGTTATAATCCATCGCCGCTCTCCGATAGTCACCATCCGCTAAGGCTGAGAGCATAAAATAATTATTCGGATTATTTGGACTCAATGTGGCGGCCTTCTCAAAGCTGGCTTTTGCGGCGGCAGCGTCTTGTTCAGAATAAAAAATCAGGCCTTGTGAAAAATACAATTCCGGCAATTGTTGTTTTTTCAAAAGTGCCCAGCTTTCGGGATTCGTTTTTTCCGGAATTTTATCGGCTTCGATCAGGGCGATGGCTTTTGCGGCGTAGCCTTTTGAAACTTCTGCGTAATCAGCCTTCCCTTGCTGCAAGGCGTTACGTCCGGCAATCGCCAGGGCAGTCAATAAAAATGCCTGATCAGGTTCTTTTTCTAACGCCTTTGGCGCCAGCTTAAACGCTTCATCAACGGCTCCAGTTGAAATGAGGGCATCCACTTTGCCACTTAAAATATAGCTTCCCTCTTCTTCGGTCGAGAAAAGTTTGCTGTAAGTATCGTACTGTGAAAGCCGGGCCTTCGGATCATTGTTACGATAAATTTCTTCTGCCAGATATTTGGCAATTTGTGGTCGAAGTGTGCTTTTCGGATTTTTCTTACTAAATTCTTCGGCGGCCTTCATCTTCGCTAGAAAGTCTTTGGCGGCTTCCACTTTTTTGGCCGCGTCAGCTTCACCCTGCGAAACTTTCGGCGTGTCCTGTGCCAGCGAACTCACGGCGAAAAATGCGGCGAGCGCTGAAACTTGAATGAGAGAACGAATAAATAATTTCATTGATGTTTTCCTTTATAGAAAAAAATATGAGTCAAGCCTAAAGGCCGTCTTCGTTGTAGTTGATTAAATTGCAAGATTTCTTGTGGGATAAAATTACCAGAAAAACTACGCTCTCTGCAAATCCTCAGAAGGGATTGGTAAATCCACTTTACTATGTCGAGTAATTTTGAGTACAATACTCTTTCCGTCATCAAGGTATTTTCCTTAAATTTAGTGAAACCACTTCTCAAACTTCAAAGGGTGAATATGAAAAAACAAGACCTTTCACGCAGAAATTTCATGAAGTCTTCAGCGGCGGTCACGGCTGCAACGTTGACGGCTTCTAATTTAAGCTTCGTCAAAGCCGAATCCGTCCGCGGATCCAAAGCTAATTCCATGGTGGAAATTGGCTGGGTCGGTAACGGCGGACAAGGTTCGCGCGACGCGCAATTGCTCGAAGCCACCGGACAAGCCAAAATTGTTGGCATCGCCGATTATTTCAAATATCGCACCGACAAAGCTTTGACCTGGCTCAAAAATGTTGATCCAAAAAGTGTTCACAACGGGATCAATGCCTACAAAGAAATTATGGCTTCCAAAGTGGATGCCGTATTGCTGACCACGCCGCCAGGATTCCGTCCTGAACACTTCAAAGCTGCCGTTGACGCGAAGAAACATATCTTCGCTGAAAAACCGTTAGCAGTAGATGCTCCCGGTTGCCGATTGGTTGCTGCCGCTGGTGACAAGGCGAAAATGAATAATATGACTGTCGTCGTAGGCTTGCAGCGTCATTACAGCAAAGCCTATCGCGCCTGCAAAAAATTAATTGATGAAGGTGCGCTCGGCAATATTGGACTCGCGCATTCCGCGTGGGATCAGGGTGATTTATGGCAGGATCGCCGCGCAAAATATGACAAAGCGAAATGGCCGACCCAAATGGATTGGGAAGTCGAACATTGGTATTACTTCCGCTGGTTATCAGGCGATCATATAGTCGAACAAAACATTCACAACATTGACGTCATCAACTGGATGTTCAATGCGCATCCGATCAAAGCTGCCGGATTTGGCGGTCGTCAGGTACGCAAAGAAATCGGTGACATCTATGATCACTTCGGCATTAATTACGAATACGCCAACGGTGTAGTTTCCAGCAACACCTGCATCCAGATTGATGGTACGAAAGGTGACGTTTCAGAAACGATTCGCGGCTCAAAAGCGATGTTCACCACCAGCAACGGCAAAGGTGGAACCGGCACTGCGGGCATCATCGGAGCTCGTAAAAAAGGAATGACCGAAGACCCCATCGTTTATAAATACGAAGGTGGCCCTGACAAACATTACGATCAGGAAGCCGAAACTTTCGTCGCCAGCGTGTTAGGCAAAGGCGAAGGCGAAGACAAATACCGCAACGATACTGCGTATGGAGTTGACTCTACCTTTACTGCCATCATCGGGCGCGATGCCGCCTACAAAGGCAAAGTCCTGCTCTGGGATGAGCATTGGAAATCCAACGAAAAATTGGCTTTCAAGGGCGGAGCTTAAAAAAGTTTGTAGCCCCGCCTTCAGGCGGAATTACCAGCCAAAGCTAAGAACCAAAAAAAAAGGCGCAGCAGAAAATTTTCCGCTGTGCCTTTTTCTTTCACGCTGATTTTATTTAAAGGAATCAAGCTCAGGCAGTTTCAACATATTAAGGAAGTGGCGACGTTCCTCTTTTTCTTCAGAGACCTTCCGCTCTTCGCGGGTCTTCAGGTCTTCCAGCAGAGCCGTCCGGCGTTCGCTGGAAACTCGCCGCCGCTCATCCACATCGGTGATCGTACGCAGATGGGCATCAATGACTGCCAGATAAACCGGGTCACCACAATCGCTGTATAATTCTCTGGTAGCCCGCAACTGTGACATCGCGTGGCTTCTTTTCTGTTCGTCCGTCATATTCGAAATTTGCGAGAGGAAATTACTTGTCTTCATTAAGATACTTCGATTAGTGATTTCGATCAACTTCTAAACGAGCAATATTTTTTCTGATTCGTTTCGGCTACAATTTCAAGCAATGAAAATATTAACCGCAGAACAGATGCGAGAAATGGATCGGCTGACCGTTGAGCAGTGCGGAATTCCCTACGCAATCCTGATGGAAACCGCCGGAGCGAAAGTCGTTGATACGCTCATTGAAAATTACGGTTCTGTCGAAGGAAAACTGTTTGCGATTTTTTGCGGTAAAGGAAATAACGGAGGCGATGGAGCCGTCATCGCACGATTGCTCTGGCTCAAAAAAGCCTACGTCAAAGTTTTTTTGTTTGGAAAAATTGAGGAGACTTCCGGCGAAGCGAGGACAAATTTTACAGCGATTCAAAAGATTGCCGCATTGTGGGGCGGAGAATTTTCATTTCACCCCGTTTATTTTGAGGAATGCACGGGCAGTTTTCCTTCGCAGTATTCTTTGAAGAAAACAAAATCTGAAAGCAGTGAAAAGTTCCAACCTGATTTTGTCATTGATGCGTTATTAGGCACTGGCATTACGCGACCTGTAGAAGGAAAATTTGCTCAAGCTATAAAAGTAATCAATGCCTTCAAAGAATTTTACAAAGACAAAACAAAAATTATTTCTGTAGATATTCCATCCGGCTTGCCTTCCGATCAGGCAACGCCTATCGGAATTCACGTCAACGCTGATCTGACAGTTTCATTCACTGCTCCTAAAATCGGCAATGTCCTTTCACCGAACTGTCATGCCAACGGAAAGCTCATCATTGCGGACATCGGTACACTTCATGACATGATCGAAGTGGAATCAGGATCAAGAATTGATCTGGTTCAACGCGCTGATATTTCTAAATACTTACAGCTCTCAAAACGCAAAAATGACTCGCACAAAAACTCCGTCGGAGATGTTTTGCTCATCGCCGGATCACGCGGCAAAACCGGAGCGGCGGCACTTTCTGCAACAGCAATCATGCGTGCTGGCGCAGGTTTGGTCACTGTAGCGACTTCGGCTTCCGCGCAAGCCCTGCTCATCAATCAACTCATTCCCGAAGTGATGACGCAGTCGCTGCCAGAAACGGCGAACGGCGGAATTTCTGATTCCGCCGTCGAATTTGCCCTGGAACTTGCCAGCAAAAAAACAGTCGTCGTCATCGGCCCCGGACTTTCTTCAACTGATGAAAGCACGCGAAAATTTGTCCTTGAATTTGTCCAACGCAGAACCTGTCCCATCGTGATTGATGCTGATGGATTAAATGCGCTGGCTCCGTGGCCGGAGGATTTAAAAGGCTCCGAAGAATTGCCGATTATCATCACACCGCATCCTGGAGAAATGGCGCGACTCACCGGAAAATCAAGCGCAGAAATCGTCGCAGACTCTGTAAACATTGCTCACGATTTCGCTAAGAAACATTCCGTCATCACAATTATCAAAGGCAGCCGTACCGTAATTGCCGCGCCGTACTGGATCGAGAAACACCAAGCCGTAGATGTGTTCATTAATCCAACAGGTAATGCCGGAATGGCTACCGCAGGTTCAGGCGACGTGCTGACGGGGATAATTTCCGGCTTGCTGTCTCAACACTCACAGGACAAAAGCGACGAAATTTTTATTGGAAGAGCCGCACGTGATGCCGCACTCGCCGGAGTTTATTTACATGGCTTAGCTGGCGACTTTGCCGCCGAAAAATTAGGGCAACGCTCGCTGCTTGCTTCCGACATCATCAACAATATTCATCAGGCTTTTTTACATTTTGAGTAACCAGAATTCTTTGCAACCAAAAATCATGTCCGGCGAATTTTTCACGCACAGTGCCGAAGAAACTTTTGAATTCGCCTACGCACTCGGCGAATCGTTAACAACTTCCACCGTGTTTTTATTAGCCGGAGATTTAGGCGCAGGCAAAACCGTTTTCGCCAAAGGAATTGCCGCCGGATTAGACATAGACCCGGCAGATGTAAATTCGCCGACCTTCACCATCATCAATATTCACAAGGGTCGGATGAAGCTTTATCATCTCGATCTGTATCGCTTATCGGGAACAGTCAACGAAATTTATGAGCTGGGATTAGACGAAATGCTCGCCGAAGAAAACGCCGTAGTGCTGATCGAATGGCCTGAAAGGTTAGGCGGATTTTCGATTTCCAATGCATATCACGTTAGTATTACCGATCTCGATTCTGATTCGCGCAAAATTGAGATACGACAAAATGCAGAAGCCCGCACGTAGTAAGGGTGCCAGTACTAATCTCAAACTTCCGCAGGTCGCTAATACACTAACTTCAAATGTAAAAGCGCCCTTACTACGTGCGGGCTTCTGCAATATTCTTGGAGACTACAATGACCACAAATGATATTCGCTATTTATTCGATTACACCAGCTGGGCAAATAATCTAATCCTGGATGCTGCCGATGAAATCGAAGTTGAAGAACAACTCTTTGATCGTGGCGTCAGCCATCAATCCATTCACGGAACGCTCTTGCACATGTTGTTCGCCGAATGGGTTTGGTTGAACCGCTGGAAAGGCAATTCGCCTTCGGATGCTTTAAGTGCCGACGATTATCCTGACCTCGCTTCTGTCAAAAAATATTGGCTCCAAATCGAAGCCGAACGAAGCAAATTTCTGGATGGATTAACCGACGAATCCTTGCAAGCCGGAACCACCTATAAAGACCTGGCAGGCAATGAATACACCAACCCGCTCGGCTTATTAATGCAACACGTAGTCAATCACGCAACCCTGCATCGCGGTCAAGTCGTAGCCATGATCCGCCAGCTCGGCATCAAACCTCCGGCGACGGATTTTCTATTCTTTTTCAGAAAATAGTACAACAGGCTGTTAGCCTGTTGCGGCAGGCTAACAGCCTGCCGTACTGCTAGGAATCCATCATGCAAAAACTCATCTTTACCATTTGTCTCTTGTCCCTGTTCTCTTCCCCCTCTCTTTCTCAATCTCGCTGGAGTGAGCAACAAGCCAACGACTGGTACAAAAATCAGCCGTGGCTTGTCGGAGCAAACTACATTCCCGCTTCCGCTATCAACGAACTGGAAATGTGGCAAGTGGATTCGTTTGATCCTGCGCAAATTGATAAAGAACTCGGGTGGGCTGAAAGCCTCGGGATGAATACGATGCGCGTATTTCTGCACGATTTATTGTGGCAGCAAGACGCCAAAGGATTTTCAAAACGCCTCGATCAATTCCTGAAAATTTGCGCCAAACACAAAATCAAACCAATGCTCGTGCTGTTTGATTCGTGCTGGGACCCGTTCCCAAAACTTGGCAAACAACACGTGCCAACACCCGGTGTACACAACTCCGGATGGGTGCAAAGCCCCGGTGCAGATGCCTTGCAAGACGCTTCCCAACTCCCGCGCCTTGAAGCCTACGTCAAAGGCATAGTCGGGAAATTCGCGAAGGATAAACGAATCCTCGCGTGGGATGTTTGGAACGAACCGGACAACACCAACGGCAGCAGCTACGGCAAGCAGGAGCCGAAAAATAAAGTGGATTTAGTGAACGCGATGTTGCCCAAAGTCTTCACGTGGGCGCGCGCGGCGAAGGCTTCGCAACCGCTCACTGGAGGCGCGTGGAAAGGCAATTGGTCAAGCGATGATAAGCTTTCCGCAATAGATAAAATCCTGCTGTCAAATTCAGATATAGTCTCTTTTCACAACTACGACGACGGAGCCGAATTCGAAAAGCGCATCCAATGGCTGCAACGTTACAACCGCCCGATTCTCTGCACCGAATATATGGCGCGCGGCAACAAAAGTACGTTTCAAGGTTCAATGCCTGTAGCGAAAAAATACAAAGTCGCTGCGATCAATTGGGGATTTGTGGTAGGAAAAACGCAAACAAATTTACCGTGGGATTCGTGGCAAAAACCATACACCGACCGCGAACCCGCGATCTGGTTTCACGAAATTTTTAAGCAGGATGGAACTGCGTATAAGCAGGAAGAAGTGGATTTCATTCGGAAATTAACGGGGAAAATGAAATAAACAAATCAAGATTATTTTAAAATTTTTCCTGTTCCGAATAGAACCTGCCAAGCAGGTGTCCAGCATATAGCCCAGTGCGTGAGCGCTGGGTAAAAGATGCTGAAAAAATACAAGCCCGTGAAACGGGTGACAGCCAACGCGTTAAAGTTAGTGGTATAATTCTTACCCAGACAACGAAAGGAGCCTATAAATTTTATGTCCGTTGCTGTTGCCTCTGACTATTTAGAAGTTGTATCTCACTTGCCCAAAGGCACGAAACTTACAGCTGAAAGCGTGAGTTGGGACGAGTATGAGCAGTTATTAGAAGACCTTGATAATTCCCACGCGGTGCGAATTTTTTATAACAATGGAAGGATGGAAATTGTGTCCCCGAAACCAATTCATGAACGCCCTGTAGAAATTCTTCACTCCTTAATAGTCGCGCTTCGCGATGAACTTGATATTGATATTGAATCACTCGGCTCTTCAACCTTAAAAAGCCAAATGTCGAAAGCTGGCGCCGAACCCGATGCTTCTTTTTACATCAAAAATGCGGCACTGATTCACGGCACGCTTGATTTAGACCTCGCGCACGATCCGCCACCCGACATCGTGATCGAGAGCGATTACACTAGCTCTTCGTTGGATAAATTTGCAATTTACGCAAGCCTCGCCGTTCCTGAAATATGGCATATCGCCAATCAATACGTCAGCCTTTGGAAACTTGAAAATCATAGTTATATCGAAGTGGAAAACAGCCTATCATTTCCTTTTTTGAGTGCTGATAAATTGAACGAGTATTTAGTGCAAGGAATACAGGAAGGTGAACGCAAGGCGGCGAAATCTTTGCGTGAATGGATTTCAAACTTACCAGAGTAACCAAGTATTTTTTATTTTTCCAAAATGTTTCAGAACAGCCAAAACCAAAATAATTTGTTCTGGGGAGTGTTCTCGTTATTATGTCCTATTGTAATTATTGGTCTAATTTGTTTTGGTTCTTATAGTGATTTTGCTTTATTTGAAGACTCTGCCCCTACGATAAATTGGCATGATCCCGAAAACAATTGGAACCCCTTTGGATTACTATTCGCCCTCACTCTTTTTTCAATATTAGGTACCTATTTTGGAAGCAAATGCTTTCTTGACAATCGGAATCTAAAATCAATCGGCTTTTGGGCTTTACTTATTAACATCCTTTTCCTTTCTGTACTTTTGATTGCCTGGGGAGCATCCATCTAACTTTTCAATATCGTGCTAACAATCAACACCCCACTAACCGAACTCCACCTCCATTCCCTGGCGCGCATCGGGCAAACCACTGCGCATAAAATCGCCGTAGAAATTGCCAACATCAACGCCAAGCCGGAAGCGCGGATGGCTACTGTCGAAGACCTATTGCATTACCTTCCGTTTCGTTATGAAGACCGTTCGAATTTGACGGATACGGCGCAGTTGCAGGATGGGCAGACGGCTTCCATTGAAGTCATGGTGCGCGTCGGGGGCATCGTACCGCTCAAGGGTGGGCGCATTAAAATGTATGAATTTATTGCTTCCGATGGCGGTGGGCAGGTACGCGCTTTTTGGTGGAATCAGATTTATCTTAACAAAGTTTTTACGCGTGGCTCGCGGGTGATTTTGTATGGGCAGTGGAAATGGAACCGCTACAAAAATTATTTTGAAGTCGAAAATCCTGATTATGAATTGATGCAGGATGAAGATGATGACGCGGAATCATCGGCGATTCATACGGCGCGAAGAGTTCCGATTTATCGCAAGCTCGGAGATTTTCGAACGCGCCAACTCCGTACGATTTATCATCACGTTTTATCAAAACTCAGCGAAAATATTTCTGAAAATTTACCGGAAGAAATTGTCGCACGAAATGTATTATTGCCCCGTGAACAGGCGCTCCGCTTCATTCACTTCCCTTCTGATGATGCGGGAATTGACGCGTACAATGAAGCGCATTCTGCCGCACATCGTCGCATGATTTTTGAAGAATTTTTCTGGCTCGCAATGGCTCTGGGAATCAAACGCGGCGACCGTCAAGCCGAACCCAAAGGCGAAATTATTGAAATTAACGAACGCGTCCGCAATGCTGTCAAAGCGATTTTGCCGTTCTCTCCGACCAATGCGCAGAAGCGCGCGCTGAAAGAAATCGTAGAAGATATGACCAGCGACTCGCCGATGAATCGCTTGTTGCAAGGCGATGTCGGCAGCGGAAAAACTATCGTGGGCGTCCAGGCAATGGTCATCGCGGTCGAGAACGGATACCAGACTGCGCTGATGGCTCCGACGGAAATTCTCGCGGAACAACACGCCCGCAACATTCGCCGCATTGTCGAAAATGCAGGCGCGACATACAACGTAGAATTATTAACAGGCAGCTTGAAAGCCAAAGAAAAACGCGAAGTGCAAGCCACGATTGCCAGCGGCGATGCTGACATTGTTGTCGGTACGCATGCCTTAATTCAAGACGCTGTAAATTTCAAAAAACTCGGACTCGCAGTCATTGACGAACAGCATCGTTTTGGTGTGATGCAACGCGTTGCGATTCGTCGCATGGGATTAAATCCTGATGTGCTCGTGATGACGGCGACGCCGATTCCGCGCAGTCTGGCGATGACGGTGTACGGCGATTTAGAAGTTTCAGTGATTGACGAATTGCCGCCGGGACGGACTCCGATCAAGACGTTTGTACGCGGTGAAGACAGGCGCGAAAAAATTTATGAATTCATTCGCGACCAGGTAAAGATAGGGCGTCAGGTGTACGTCGTCTATCCGATCATCGAAGAATCTGAAAAGCTCGACCTGCGCAATGCGACTGAAATGTACGAAAATTTGCAGCGCGAAATTTTCCCTGAATTCAAAGTCGCTCTTGTTCACGGACGCATGAAGCCTGCGGAAAAAGAAGCCGTGATGAAAGAATTTGTCAGCAATCAATCACAGATTTTAGTCGCTACTACGGTGATCGAAGTCGGAGTGGACGTACCCAACGGATCAGTTATGTTAATTGAGCATGCCGAACGTTTTGGCCTGTCACAACTGCATCAACTTCGAGGACGCGTCGGTCGTGGTGCCGCCGAAAGTTACTGTATTTTATTGGCGCAATTTCAAAAAACGCAGGAATCACGCGAACGATTGAAGATCATGGAAGAGTCCTCAGACGGCTTTAAAATTGCCGAGAAAGATTTAGAAATTCGCGGCCCCGGCGAAGTAATGGGAACCCGTCAATCCGGCATCCCTGCGTTCAGAATCGCCAACATCGTCCGCGATCAAAATATTCTGCAACAAGCGAAACGCGAAGCAGAATTTATGTTGATTGATCGAAGGATGACAAGAGAGACGGATCGTTTGATTCAGTATGTAAAGAGTTTGCCGAGGTTTGGATTGGCGAGAATTGGATAAAATTTAATCCAAAAGAAGGTTTTCAACATCCACCAAGTCTTGTGGTCTGCCTGCAAGTTTCTTGTTTTTGATTAAATGTTTCCGCGAAAGAACAGATGCTTGCACACCATCAAAATCAGCTTCGACACGTTCTTTCCAGGCATCCTCAAATTCGACTCCTTTGATTCCCATTAATATATCAACACGAATCGGAGGTCGCCCCATTTGATAAACAAGACCGGGCGTTTGGAAATCTTGCGCTGTAACACCGCCAAGCGGCGCACCAAAACGCTGTAGCGCAAGATACACTTTTTCAGCATTCTCAAAGTCTGCATTGACCCACAAATCCAAGTCTTTGGTGTAACGCGGTTCAGAATAATAGATTACAGCGTAACCTCCAACAACGAGATACCTAACTTTCAATTCGTTGAAGAGATTCAATAGTTCTTTGAAGTCGGAGCTCGGTTGCATCTCGTCCTTTTAATTTATGCGCAAACTCCACCATTTCCCACGCAGCGGCAAACCGGGCCGTTGAAGTCTGTCTTTGCCAGAATTCAATATCGAAGGAACGATCCTGCGCTTCCAGAGTTGTAAGTTTTTCCATCACAAATGAAGACGTTTGCACTTCGTTTTTCATGTCTCCAGAATACCCGTTCGACTAGCCAAGTGCAAAAAGAATTCTTCCCTTGAAGCCACAACATTGAACTAACAAAAGTTACGAAATACAATCCAATCCTTATCAAATTTCTTGATTCACAGTTCGCCCAAGAAAGGACCATTATCTTGCTACATCGTATCTGCACATCGCTTTTTTTATTGTTACTTTTTTCTACTTCTGCCATCGCGCAGCCCAGCTATTGGCCGACTTCCGGCTGGCGTACGGCGTCGCCTGAATCGCAAGGAATTGACTCCGCTGTCCTCGCTGAAGCAATCGAAACAGCTCGTAAATCCGGCGTCAATATTCACAGCCTCCTCGTCGTCCGCAATAATTTCATCGTCGCTGAAGCGTACTTTTATCCATACGACGGCAAGGCTCCGCACGATCTCGCATCGGTCACGAAAAGTATTACGGGGACTTTGATTGGGATGGCGATTGAGCAGAAAAAAATCAAAGGCGTAGACCAAAAGGCTCTGCAATTTTTTAGTAAAATGAAAATTGCCAACAAAGATGCGCGCAAAGAAAAAATCACTGTTGGCAATTTGCTGACGATGTCTACGGGATTGAATTGCATTGCGAAAGGCGAGCCGACTTTGTGGGAAATGCTGAATCAACCGGACAACGCGAAATACATGCTTGACCTCGCGATGGTGTCAGAACCTGGCAGCAATTTTTCATATTGCAGTGGCGGCATGCATTTGCTCTCCGCGATTATTTCCAATGCGACAGGGATGAACGAAGAAGCCTTCGCGAAAAGATTTTTATTCGAACCCATCGGCATCAAACCGGGAACCTGGCCAGTTGATCCGCAAAATGTGAATCACGGCTTTGGAAATCTTCATTTGCTCCCGCGTGATATGGCGAAGCTCGGCTTGCTGTATATGAATAACGGACGATGGGATGGACGACAAATTATTCCAGCGGATTGGGTGAGCGCCGCGACAACTTCAAAAATCAAAACAGGCGGCGCACGTGATTACGGGTATGGTTGGTGGATTCCAGCAGCAGGAGGCCTCATCCCCTACGAAGCGTCAGGGCGCGGCGGTCAGCAGATCAGTGTGATGCCGTCAAAAAATACGGTGATTGTATTCAATGGCGGCGGATTCAATACGGGCGATGTCATGAAATTAATTCAGCCCGCGATCAAATCAGATCAGGCGTTGCCGGAAAGTCCTGCGGCTTCGGCGAAATTAAAATCCGCAATTTCTGAAGCTGCAAAACCAGCGGAGCCAAACGCCGTGCAGCCGCTCCCAGCCATTGCAAAAGCCATTTCCGGCAAAACCTTCACCGTCCAAAATAACTGGATTGGACTGCAAACATTGACGCTGACGTTCCCCGATGCAGGTGATCCGACTGCAAAATTAGGTTTCATTGAAAACTGGAATATGAACCGTACCGAGAAGCTGCGCGAAGTCCGTCCGATTGGTTTGGACGGCAGATTGCGGCTGTCTCCGAATGGAAGATACGGTTTATCCGTGGGCGTACGAGGCAACTGGGAAGACGATCACACTTTTGTTTTGGAATACGATGAAGTGGCGAATTTGAATAGTTATAAAATGCGGCTGAGCTTCACAGCAAATTCCGTCAGCATTCAGGCGAAGGAACGGACGGGATTATTTGATGAAAAATTTGAAGGGAAAATAGAAGCTACAACAAAGTGACGAAACTTTGAAACGCGTGACAAAAATTGGCGCTACGATTGTTTGAATGGATGCTGAAAAATCATTGATTGCACTTTTACAACTCGCGTATTCCGGTGAACGCGCAGCGGCTCTCGCGTATCGTGGGCATTCGAAATCAGTCAAAAACTTAGCCATCAGCGAACGTATTAAATCCATTGAAGCCGAAGAATGGCATCATCGAAAATTAGTTGGTGAAATGCTTGAAACACTTGGCGCGAAACCAAATCGCTTGCGGGAAATTAAGGCTGCAATCATTGGTTATAGTTTAGGATTTGCATGTCATTTTTCCGGCTGGTTCGCTCCGATGTATGGTGCTGGAAAGTTGGAAAGTCGTAATATCGGGGAATACGAAATGGCGGCGAAATATGCCCGTCAGTGCGGACAGGAAACATTGATTGATGCTTTGTTAACAATGGCGGAAATCGAATGGGATCACGAACATTTTTTTCGCGTGCAAGTGGAAAGTCATTTTTTAGCGCGAGTAATTCCAGTGTGGAAATTACCTGCGCCAAAGGAAATGATTCGCGTTAAGTTGTAACGTAACCAGCCATGGTTGCGCTACGGTAAACAAAATGAAATTTCTTTGGTTCATTTTCCTCATCATTATTTCTTTGCAAATTTCCTGTCTCCGTGCCGAAAAACCGCAGAATATCGAAGCCGCAAACATCGCCAAAGAATTTGGTAAGCCGGAACTGATTCCCCTCGTCAATGCGATGAAAGCAGTGGAGCCTTTGAATATGCCGATGATGGCTCCGTTGCCGCATGATTGGCTGGCTTCGTATACAGAACCCGGACAGACTTTCGTCGAATATCTGCGCATTAAACCTGTACTTCCCGATAACAACAGGAAATTTATTTACATTCAACCGCTTGGAGAATTCACGGCTTCGCAGCGAAAAATTGTGAATTTGACAGCGGATTATTTGTCGCGGTATTACAACCTCCCGATCAAATTCAAGGAAGATTTGCCGCTGTCAATCATCCCGAGACAAGCACGCCGCAAATATCCGTTCGGAGATCATCACGAACAAATTCAAACCTGATTTGTGATGAATGAATTGATGATTCCGCGTTTGGCTGATGATGCGGTAGTGATGTTAACATTTACGGCTTCGGATTTATTTCCCGGCCCCGAATGGAATTATGTGTTTGGAATGGCTTCGCTGAATGACCGTGTTGGTGTCTGGTCAATTCACAGGCTTGGGAATCCTGACAACAGCCGCGAAGAATATCAACAATGTCTGATTCGTACTTTAAAATTGGCTTCACACGAAACCGGGCATATGTTTTCGATGCCGCATTGCACGAAGTATGAATGCAACATGAGTGGTGTCAACCATCTGGGTGAAACAGATCGCCGTCCGCTGGATGCCTGCCCGGAATGTATGGCAAAAATTTGCTGGGGATTGAAATACAATCCGGCAGAGCGGTATCAAAAACTTGCTGAGTTTTTTAAAAATCAAAGCTTGGAGAAAGAGCAGAAATATTATCTGGATGCACTGACAGCTTTGCTTCAATAACAAAAGGTGAGGAAGATTTTACGCAGAAATAATTCCCCAATGGAACTAGAGAACTGGCGCATCATTTGGCTGCACACAGTACTCTAGTGAGTGGCTGAGTCGACGCAATTTATTAAATCTCTGATTGCTACTTCTAACGGTATAACTATCTTCCAGTTAGAATACAGACTAAAAACTTCCTAATACTGACTTGGTCCCAGAGTAATGATTAATTATTTGTACTGAGGTCAGCCATAAAACCAACTCTTTTATTCAGTACTTGATAATCTTCCGTTCCCGGAGGCCAGGGATACTCTAAGGCGTCAGCGCCATACATCATAATTACGTATCGGGCGACGCCATCAACATCACTGAAATAGACATCCATCTTATCTTTTCCCTCGCGCTCGGCTTTTACAAATTCAGCAGCCTCGCGAAGGATGTTACGAACTCTATCAGTTCGACCTTCGTAAATTAACATCTGGCAGGGGGTACTGACGTCCATAATTTCATAATCTCCTATTGGCTAAAAACTTCGACAGCTCAGTCATACCTGCTAAATACCCTGAATTTTCTCCCCAGAAAACAGAACATTCGTTAAGCTGACTGAGCGCCGAAATCAAAGTTTATTTTTCTGGATACCGGGTTGTCAGAAAAAATACTAAGGCGTACAATGTACTTGCCATTATCTTAGTTTTAGTCCGAACCGATACATCAAAGTATCCACGAATAGGTTTTTAGATTTCATTTCCTATCAAGTTAATAGTAAATGAAAAATTCTTTCATTTACTTTAAAGTTTAATAAAATTTCAGCTAAACATTGCTTAAATTTTATCTTTCCTGGGTGAAATCTTTTTATGATTTATGAATTTGGATTATTTCGTCTGGATGTTGATCAACGACAGCTTTGGTTCCAAGAAAAAGAGGTAAGCCTCAGACCAAAACTATTTGATCTACTAACCGTCCTGGTACAACGAAGCGGTAAAATTCTGGATTATGAAGAATTACTACAGACGGTTTGGCACGATACCGAGGTTGAAGAAAACAATCTCACTGTCAGCATCAATGCGATTCGTAAGGTTCTTGGGGATTCCGAATACATTGAGAACGTCTCCCGCAAAGGCTATCGCTTTACTGCTGAAGTTAAAGTTTTAAGCATTCAGCAGAACGAAACGATTGATCCGCCGGGTGGCGCAGTTCCGCTGCGTTCGCCGTTGTATATCAAGCGTGCTACCGATCTTGAATTTGGCACTGCCATCGAAAGACAAGACAGCATCGTGCTGGTGAAAGGGGCACGACAAGTTGGCAAGACTTCCTTGTTAGCTCGTGGTTTGCAACAGGCGCGCGCGGCTGGATCAATGATTGTCCTGACAGATTTTCAGCACCTCAATGAAGACGCGTTTGGAAGCGTAGACAAGTTGTTGCTGACGATTGCGGAACAAATTGCTGATCGCCTGGAACTGGACACGGCTCCGCATCAAAATTGGAATAGTTATCTTAGCCCCAGCAGTAATTTTGAACGGTTTATGCGTCGGCAGGTATTAAATAAAATTTCGGCGCCGTTAGTGTGGGGATTGGACGAAGTAGATCGCCTGTTTTTATATTCATATGCCAGCGAAGTTTTTTGACTTTTTCGATCCTGGCATAACTTACGTGCCCTTGATCCGGCGGGGCCGTGGTCGCGGTTCACTTTGGCAATTGCGTACGCCACGGAAGCGCATCTCTTCATCACTGATTTAAATCAATCTCCTTTTAATGTCGGCACACGACTGACGTTGGAGGATTTCACGCTCGAACAAATCAGTGAGCTGAATATCAAATATCAGTCTCCGCTGAAAAATGAAGAAGAAATTCTACGCTTTTTTATGCTGGTTGGCGGACACCCTTATTTAGCGCAACGCGGATTATATGAAATGGTCAACCATCAACTTAGTCTGGAAACGATTATTACGCAGTCCGTTCAAGAGGAAGGGATTTTTGGTGATCATCTCCGCCGGATGAAAGTTTCGCTGGAACGTGACGGAAAATTATTTCAAGCCCTCAGCGATTTCATCAATGAAGACGCGGCAACGCTATCGACAGATGATTTTTATCGCCTCAGAAGCGCCGGTGTTTTGACGGGTAGTACGGCGCACGAAGCACAACCCCGATGCGATCTCTATCGGCAGTATCTACAGAACAACCTGGAATAAATTTCATGTTCCCCAATGAAATCGGTAAAAACTTTTATGTGGTTGGCGGTACTCTTCGCCACGATGCGCCTTCTTATATCGAACGACAAGCAGATCGTGAATTATTCGAAGGGCTATCTCAAGGCGAGCTGTGCTATGTGCTGACTGCGCGGCAAATGGGGAAATCTTCGTTGATGATTCGCACGGCGCAACGCCTGCGCACACACGGCATTGTTGTCGCAGTTCTGGATTTGACAGCCATCGGGCAAAACCTCACGATTGAGCAATGGTACTGCGGATTATTGCTGCAAATCGGGCAACGGCTTGACCTCGAAGATGAAGTACTGGATTTCTGGCAAGCCCATTCGCAACTCGGCGCGATGCAGCGCTGGCTCTTAACTTTACGATCGGTCGTGCTGCCACGAAATACTTCTCCATTAGTAATTTTCATTGATGAAATTGATGCTGTGCGCAGCTTACCGTTTGCCACGGATGAGTTTTTTGCGGGTATCCGCGAGTGCCATAACTTACGCACCGAAGACACGATTTTTGAACGTCTCACGTTCTGCATATTAGGTGTGGCAACTCCAGCGGATTTGATTCGCGATACCAGAACTACGCCATTCAATATTGGACGACGGATTAAATTATACGATTTTACCAACGCTGAAGCCTTGCCTTTAGCGCGAGGCATGCGGCGTGAATACAAGCACGGCGTAACTCTCCTGCAACGCATCCTGCACTGGACGAACGGTCATCCCTTCCTCACGCAACGCTTGTGCGAAGCGGTGGCGCAGAATCCTGAAGCCAACACTATTGCTCATATAGATCAACTCTGTCAGGAATTATTTCTACTGCCGAGCGCCCGCGAACGCGATGACAACCTGCTCTTTGTCCGCGAACAGATTTTGCGCAGCGAAGCAGATTTGACGAGCTTGCTAGAGCTATATCGGACAATTCGTAAAAATAAAAAAGTTGCCGACGAACGCGCCAATCCCTTAGCCGGAATCCTGCGGCTGGCAGGCATTACGCGATCAGAATCAGGACATTTAAAAGTTCGCAATAGGATTTACGAACACGTCTTTAACCCTTCCTGGATTGATTCAAATATTTCTGATGCCGAGCTTCGACGCCAACGCGCCGCTTACAGAAAAGGTATGTTTCGGACGGCTTTGATGAGCACGATCATTCTTGCACTGGTCGGTTGGCTCGCGTTTGTGGCGATCCAACAACGCAATCTGGCGCAGCAGGAAATTCGGGATAATCAGCGGCTGATCTACTGGAGCAAATTTAACCTGGCGCAGCAGGAAGTAGAGAAACATCAAAACATCAGTCGCGCCGATGAATTATTACAAGGCTGTCTGCCGAACTCCGGTCAGGAGGATTTACGCAATTTTGAGTGGTACTACCTTTGGAATCTGACCCATCAGGAAAAATGGGAAATCAAAGAAAAAAATGGAATGATTTCGACAATGATTTCGCCGGAGTCTAATACCCTCACTTTGGTCGAGAACGTCAGGCTCGCAAGTGGGAAGAACGAACATTTGATCAAAATTTTGGATTTAGCTACTCGCAATGTCACTCGAACCTTTACCACACCCGCTGGAAATAATTTTCATTGGGCTGTGTTCACACCTGACAAGCTACAGGTAGCCACGGATAATGCCGAGCACACGGTTACTTTGTGGAATCTTTCATCCGGCTTACAAACTACTATTTTTAGAGGGCATACACAGCCATTATCGGCGATGTCGTTTTCACCTGATGGGAAATGGCTGGTGACCGGTGATTTAGCACCGGTGATAAAAATTTGGGAAGTCGCCACAGGCCAGGAAAAATATTCATTCCAGTTATCGAATAAAGTTAAAGCGACTGGAATTGTTTTTTCACCTGATAGCCGTCGCGTACTAATCCTGGATGGTACCAACAAGATGCGCACGTGGGATGTTCTAAACGGGCGCGAAATTTCATCATTTAATGCTGATAATTATTCTGTCGAAAAGGCACTCTTTTTCCCTGATGAACGCCGTCTGCTGACCACTTCCAATGATCGAAAACTTATCATTTGGGATTATGAAACGAGAAAAAAACTGTTCGAATCACCGGGACATCAAAGCTATATTTCTGCCATTGAGTTCTCTCCTGACAGACAATGGATCGCCACCGGCAGCACTGATCGAACGGTTAAAATATGGTCGGCCACTAATGGTCAGGAACGTCAAACGATTATTGGTCATGGATCAGAAGTTTCAACTCTGACCTGGATGCCTGACTCTCGCCATCTCGTCACCGGAGGCTCGGATATGGCCTTGAAATTTTGGGATATTCAAAAATCAGCTAATGAAAATGTCGCTCCCGATGACCTTAATCGTTCGTGGGCTACCACGTTTGCTGCGAACGGAAATTTAATCGCACTTTGTGATTATGAGAATCGCGTAGAAGTATATAATTTAGCTACACACCAAACCATCGCCAATTTACCAGTTGATCCCGATAAGCTATTATGCGCCAAATTCTCGCCAGACAATAAATTCGTAGCAACCGGCGATAGCGATGCTCAAGTTAAAATCTGGGAAGCTTTATCAGGCAAGCAAGTCATTGCTCTGCCATCTCATCAAGGCCCTATTTATAATGTCAGATTTTCACCGGACAGTAAGTTGCTGGTGACCGGTGGTATTTCTCATCAAATTCGAATCTTTAATATCTCGACAGGACACGAAATTGCCAATCTGAAAAGCGATTTCGAGAATTCCTACTGTTCTGAATTTTCTCCTGACGGGAAGACCTTAGCGTTCGCGTCACAAGATGGAAGCGTGAACCTGTGGGACCTTGTGCGGAATAAGTTGAAAATAAAATTATACGGTCATCAGGATTTAGTAATAGGCATCGGGTTTTCTAACGACAATCAATGGATTGCCACCGCTGGCATGGATAAAACGCTGCGGCTTTGGGATACTGCGACTGGTCAGCAATCCCGGTTTTTCGGGCAGAGCGATCTAAGCCAGCGTGTTACTTTTTCTCCTGATAATAAGCGTCTCGTTTCAGGAGGAAGAGATGGAACAGTTAAGCTTTGGGACATTCAGTCCGGTCAGGAAGTGTTGACGCTTGGACGTCATAAAGCCGAAGTCAGGTCAGTAACTTTTTCGGCGGATGGTACAAAATTAGCAACCAGTGGCGATGATAATATAATCAGACTCTGGGAAGCGCCACACATCAAATTAAATGAATAAATCTATCGTATTCAAACGTCTCACAATCTTCTTATTCGTCTTTGCATTCATTCCTCAGGCATCAGCGCAGAGCATCACAAAATCGCAAATCTTGCAGGCACTCTCAGCGGGAGGAAAGTATGCTGCAACGCAAATCCTCGATAAAAACGGGCGAGCGCAGGGTGATTATGATTTGCTCCGCAATGAATGGCACGAATACGAAGCGGCCTGGCATACAGGGCAAACGATTAATGGATTACTCGCGGCATACGAAATCACAAAAGAAAAATCATTGTTGGAAGCGGCGAGAAAAGCGGGTGATTGGTGGATCAGTTTAGAATACAAAGATCATCCGAAACTGAAAGGAATGCTCCGCGCAATTCATGGCGATCACGTGGGAAATATTATTGTTACGGGAACAATTTCCGATGGAGCACCGGGGCTATTTCGGCTCAGTAAAATCACTGGAGATCGGAAGTATGCCGACTGCGCGACACGCTCTGGTGATTGGATCATCAAGCACATGTACATCGAAAGCGAAGCCTTGATTTATGACGGCGTTAATCCTGAATCCGGCGAAGTCATGAAAGATAAAAGTCCGTTTAGTTCGCGCAATGGCGGCCCGAAGATTTCGCTGTTTGATGTTGCGCGTCCGAACAACGAAGGATATTTATTCAAGGACATGTACACACATTCAAAGAACGAAAATTACAAAAAAGTTTTTTTGAATCTATGTGATGGATTAGTGAAGCGGCAACACGAAAATGGTTTCTGGATGGACTTCGATCCGAATGATCCAAAGACCGGAAAAATTCATCCGCGCTTTAATATCTGGAATGCTGAATCTTTGCTCGAAGGTTACGAGCTAACTAAAAATCCGGCGTATTTGGAAGCTGCATTAAAGACCGCACGCGCCACACAGAAACTGCAAAAGAAAAGTGGGCTGATGTATTCCACGAATTTTACCAATGGAAAATCTCGTGAAGATTCTATCGTCGGATCTGCCGTATCTTTCGCCGGAAGCTTGTGGCTGAGGCTGGAAAAATTAGGCTACCCGGAATTCAAGGACAGTATTGAATTGTCGTTAGATTGGACACTGAAAAATCAGTTTAAGGCGAATCATCCATCCCAAAATTTAGCTGGCGCATTTTTTGAATCACGCGTTTCAATTCAACCGGATCATTCAGTGCGATTGATTATCAGAGACCTCTCGACCGCGTTTGGACTTAGATTTTTAGCAGATTATTATCAGAGCAGAAAATAAAATGGAATTATTTAATGGAGAAAAAATTCGAGTCTTCAAATGTTCTACGTGTCATGAATTCATCAATACTTCGATGAGTGTTTGCAGCTTTTGTCAGGCTCCCGTTAACGAAGCCGGAGCCGAAGACGCAGCGGATTTGCAAGACCTCGCCGTCAGAGCTTGCCGTGAAGCAAAACAACTGCGACTGTTGGCTTACGTCCTGCCGTTGGTCTATGTAGTGAGCTGGATTCCTTTTCTCAACGTTTATACGACTGTGGCCTTGCCAGTATTATTTTTCGCGATTCCGCTCGTCTTCATTTATTGGTGGATGATGTTTCGGAAATTAGAAACGGATGACCCTGATTACGAACCCGCCAAGACAATGACGCTGGTTTCACTTGCAATCTGGGGCGCAACTTTCGTCATCTTGTTGTTGGTAAGAATCGCGATAATTCTTTATTCGAGAGGGTAAAATAAAATATTAAAAAAGTAGACCACGGATCGGGCGGATCATGCGGGTTTACGCCGATCTGCAATTCAGACCCGCGAAGACCCACATCATCCGTTACATCCGTGGTCTATTTTTTTTAATTCGTCTCGCCTGCGGGCTTCTGCATTCTGAATTATTCGTAACTTCGCCCTAACCATTCGGCAACAAGACAAGGCTTTTCAGAACCTTCACGTTCGACGGTCACGCCCCACGTGATCTGAACGCCGCCGGAAATATCTTCGACATTTTGCAGGACCACACGTGCGCGAATTTTTGACCCGACAGGCACAGGCGCGGTGAAGCGAATTCTGTTCGCTCCATAATTCACACCCATTCGCGGAGGAGTTTTATACTTGATGGTTTGTTGCATGAAATACGGCAACAGTGAAAGTGTCAGGAAGCCGTGCGCGATGGTTGTACCGAATGGGGATTCGGCTTGGGCGCGGTCAACATCAAGGTGAATCCATTGATGATCAAGCGTCGCATCAGCAAATTGTTGAATGCGTTCCTGCGTGATTTCAAACCAATCAGAAACGCCAATTTCCTGTCCAATTTTAGTGCGGAGTTCTGCTAAATTTTCAAATTCCATAAGAGTAGTTCGCAGTAAGAGAGTTCGCTGTTCGCAGTTGTTTACGATGAAAATATTTCGGTATCAACGATTGACTAAGTTAATGGAACAACTGCGATCTGTAAACTGCGAACCGCGAACTACAGGCTGCGAACTATTTCTTGCGTATGCTCGCCCAATCCAGGCGGAGGCAGAAACGTTTCGGCGGGAGTCGCGCTGAGCTTCACGGGGTTAGCAATTTGATTCAACTTCCCTGCTTTTGGATGATCAATTTCAATTACTAATTCGCGCTGTTGCACTTGCGGATCATTCACGGCTTCTTCAGCAGAATTAATTAACATCAAGCAGGCATCGGTTGAGGCGAAAATTTCTAACCACTCGATGGCAGTTTTGGATTTGAAAATCGTACGGACTTCGGCAATACAATTTTTCTGTATTTCTCCACCCGCAAAATGAAGCGGAATTAAATCTTCACGTCCCAGCGTCTGACATGTATTCGTCCAGAATTTCAGCTCCAACGCACCGAGCGATAAATGCCGTCCGTCGCTCGTTTCATAAATATTGTAGCAAGCGTATTTGCCCGATAAAGTTTCACTTCCGCGTTCCGGCACGTGTCCCGTAGCGAAATACACTGACAGCGGAACTTGCATCATACTGAACGCGCCATCCATCATCGAAACATCAACGAATTGCCCGACTCCGCTTTTGTCACGCGCCATCAAAGCCAGTAAAATCCCCATCACGGATTGCATACTGCCGCCTGCTAAATCGGCGATTTGCACTCCGGGAATTGACGGAGCTTCTCTCGCCAATCCATTCAATCCAAGCGCGCCTGCAATGGCCATATAATTTATATCGTGACCACCGCGTTCACGGTACGGCCCGTCCTGTCCGTATCCGCTGATTGAGCAATACACCAGCTTGGGATTGATCATTTTGAGCGATTCATAATCGAAGCCAAGACGATGCATCACTCCCGGTCGAAACCCTTCGACCAGGACGTCAGCTACAGCGACTAATTTTAGAAATATTTCCTTGTCATCGGGACTTTTCAGATCAAGCGTGATGCTTTTTTTGTTGCGGTTCGTCGCGAGAAAAACCGCGCCTTCTCCATTGATGAAAGGAGGCATGGAACGCGCCGGATCGCCGCTCTTCGTATCTTCGATTTTGATGACATTCGCGCCAAAATCGCCAAGCCACATCGTCGCGACGGATCCGGGTAAGAGGCGCGTCAGGTCAAGTACAGTGATGTAATCGAGTGGTTGCATAAATATTTATTATTCACAAACAGACCGCGGATGATGCGGGTTTACGCGGGGCCTGAAAATTAAGATCAGCGTAAACCCGCATCATCCGCCTGATCCCTGGTCTATTCTTCTACGATGAATTGATCCTCTTTTTTCTGATAGCTCTTGCGCGAATGAAAAAACAGAGTTACTACTAATCCGCATTCCATGTCAAAGTTTTCGTAGTACTAAATCACAATTTATTGAGACTATTTTTCATACGCTTATGAGCCAACGAAACCGCACGTCATTTGCCCTCGCAATACTTTTCCTCATCAATACGCTGAATTTTTTTGATCGCCAGATTCTAGCTTCGGTGACAGAAATTCTGCGCAAAGAATGGAACTTGTCTGACACCTCAATGGGATGGTTAGGAACGGCGTTCACCTTAATTTACGCGGCAGTTGGACTGCCGCTGGGAAGTTGGGCAGATCGCAGCAAGCGCACCACTGTGTTAAGCGCGAGCGTTGGCATTTGGACAATATTCACAGCAGCTTCGGGACTCGCTTGGAATTATTGGTCAATGTTCATCGCACGTCTCGGCGTTGGCATTGGCGAAGCCGGGTGTTCTCCCGCCGCAAACTCATTGATCGGTGATATGTTTCCGGCCACCAAACGAGCACGTGCGATTTCTGTGTTCATGCTCGGACTTCCGATAGGACTTTTTCTTTGTAATTTCTTTTCGGGGACGATTGCGAAAAACTACGGCTGGCAGGCTCCGTTTTTTATCGCGACGATTCCTGGCATTATCCTTGCCGTCTTAGCGCTAAAAATTATTGAGCCGGAGCGCGGAGCAAACGAGGAACATAAATTTGTCCAGACCGACTCTTCAACTTCTTTCTGGCAGCCATACAAAGAAGTTCTGAAAATTCCGACGATGCGCTGGCTGGCTATCGCCGGGGCTTTGCATAATTTCAACGCCTACGCCGTGAATGCTTTTATGCCTGCGTACCTCGGACGATTTCACGGATTAGACAATCAACAAGCGAATATTTACACCGCCTACACCATCGGAGCTGTCGGCGTCATTGGATTACTTGGCGGAGGTCTGGCGGCGGATTGGGCGAGAAAATGGCGACCCAACGGACGCTTATTAATCGGAGCTATTTCGTTATTGATTTCAACGCCCTGCGTCTTATTTGCGTTGATGCAAATCAAAGGTGAAATCACTACCTTCATTGCGCTGCTCGCGATTGGATGGACGTTCTTTTATGTCTATTACGTCACCGTTTATCCCGCGATTCAAGATGTCGTAGACCCGGCGCAACGCGGTACGGCAATGGCGTTATACTTTTTTGCCATGTACGTTTTAGGCGGGGCATTCGGCACAACCGTCCTTGGAATGCTGAGCGACTATTCCGCCAAAAGTGCGATGGCTAAAGCCGGAGCTTCTGCGATGACCGAAGCCTTCAAAGCCGAAGGATTGCATAATGCATTTTTTGTCGTGCCGATTATTTCCCTGCTTCTGGCAGCAGTTCTCTTTGCTGCTTCACGCACTGTGACAAAAGATATGGCACGGCTGAAAGAAATGCTGACAAAGTAAAAAAAGTTCACGGTTCGCAGTGAAAACAGTTCGCAGGACTCCTACTGCGAACTATTTTTTTTCTGTGAACTCCGAACTTTCACGTTTGACACAGAATTATCACTTGACTTCATTTGCATCCGTTGCGAGAATGAATGTTCATTCCGCACATAACCACCGTCAGTGGAATGAGAAAAAATAATCATGGGTAAAGTTGCACAATTATACGAAAGCACCGAACCGGTCACTGGCAAGCGTGAAGCGATCCTGAATGCTGCGCTTCAGCTTTTTACAGAATTTGGATTTCACGGCACGGCTATGCCGCAGGTCGCTGAACGTGCGGGCGTGGGCGCTGGCACGATTTATCGTTACTTCACCAGCAAAGAAGCTCTGGTGAATACGCTCTATCGGGATTGGAAAGAATTTCAAATTGCTGAGATTTTGCGTGACGTTCCTCCCGCGACGCCGTTGCGCGATCAGTTTAGTATTTACTGGAATCGGCTGGTAAATTTTGCAATGGAATTCCCTATCGCATTCGGCTTTCTGGAACTTCACTTTCATGCTTCGTATCTGGACGAGCAAAGCCGTGAAGTTGAAGAGCGAGGACAGCAAGCGATGGTTGTATATTTCAAGGAATGCCTGAAGCAACAAATCGTCAAAAATGCTCAGGCGGAATTTTTAGGCAGTATGGTAATTGGCGCGTACGTCGGGATGATTAAAGCCAGCCGCGCCGGATGCTTCACGTTAAATAAAAACTTAATCACACAGGCGGAAGTCTGTTGCTGGGACGCAATCAAGCGTTAGAGATTTTTTTGAACTTTGTCAGCGATTTGAGCGTTTTGATTGAAGACGCGGAATCATCATTCATTTTGAGGAATTAGAAATATGAAACGTAGTTTGACACTTCTTCTCACATCAGCGGCTGTTCTGACAGCTTCGTTGATTTCACTGCCATCCAGCAGCGCGAAGGTTGCTCCTAAGGTAACCTTCAGCAAGGATGTTGCACCGATCTTCAATAAATCCTGTACTGAGTGCCATCGTCCGGGCGAAGCGGCTCCGTTCTCGACCTTGACTTACGCGGAAGTTCGTCCGTGGGCGAAATCAATTAAGGAAAAAATCGTCAGTCGCGTGATGCCTCCGTGGCATGCCGATCCGCATTTCGGTGTCTACGCCAATGACCGCAAATTGAGTGACAAGGAAATTAGTACCATTGTCGCCTGGGTTGATGGTGGAGCGTTAGAAGGCAATCCGAAAGATATGCCGAAGACGCCAACCTTTGTGAAGGGTTGGAATATTCCGCAACCTGATGTCGTCTTCCCGATCACGGAAGAATATACCTACAAGCCTGGTGCGGATGAGTATCAGTACTTCGATGTGCCAACAAATTTCACCGAAGACAAATATATTCAATTTGCCGAAGCGCGTCCGACCAATGCAAAAATCGTACATCATATTCTGGCGTTCATCGTTCCTCCTGGAACACCCAACATGGGCAAAATGTCGCCGGAGCAACGCTACAAAGCGATGGAAATGATGCTCAAAAATTCTCCGTTTTATCGTGACGGTTATTTAATGAGAATGAAGCCGGATCAACCTGTGATTGACGATGCCTGCGCGCCAGTCGCTGGTGGCGGAAATCGTCGCGGCGGCGGAACAGGAGACATCCTGACAGGATTTGCTCCCGGACATAATGCTGACATTTGGGAACCGGGCGTCGGCAAAATGGTTCCGGCTGGCTCCACGATTCGCTTCCAGATTCATTACTCCAATCAAACGGTAAAAACGACCGAAGTTGAAAAAGATCGTTCAATGATTGGATTAGTCTTCGCCAAGGAAAAACCAAAGCGTTTATTGGTCACGAATTCGGTCGGCAATATGAATTTTAAGATTCCTGCCGGAGCTGAAAATCATAAAGTGACCGGATGCCGTACCTTCAATCGTGACACCACGATTTATGCGTATGAGCCGCACATGCATTACCGTGGCAAATCCATGGAATATAAAGCGATTTATCCAGACGGAAAAGAAGAAATTCTGATCTCTGTTCCAAAGTGGGATTTCGGTTGGCAGACCAATTATGTTCTGAAACAGCCAAAGAAATTACCTGCTGGAACACGCCTGCAAGTCACAGCGTATTTTGACAATTCAGCAAAAAATAAATTCAATCCTGATCCGACGAAAGACATTCGCTACGGTGAACCGACTTACGACGAGATGATGCTTGGATTTATGGATTACGTCATTGAGCAACCAGCGATTGCGCAGGTAGACACCAAAATTCTTGATCAATACGTTGGCAAATACGAACTGCGTCCAGGCGTAGTGGCAACCATTACGCGTGATGGTAATTCACTGATAGTCGCAATTCCATCGCGTCCGAACATGGTTTATCTGCCGTCCAGTACGACCAAGTTTTTCAGTGCTGTCGGCAATAGTGACTTATCGTTTGAAAAAACAAAGGACTCTTTTGAAGCCATCAATGACGACATGAGAGCCAAGAAGATCAAGGACGCAGTAGCGTCTAATTAAAGCTCAGAGTTACGCCTCCAGGCGTGCAGCGCGGTCGCGGAATACACGCATCAATGCGTAACTCTGAACAAATCAAATCACAGCCTGAGACTGCGACATTAATGCCGCAGTCTTTGGCTGTTTTCAGAGGGCAAATCCATCATGAAAAAATCCCGCATCGGCTTGATTGTTCTGGCGTGCCTGGTGAGTTCTGCGTTTATTGCACATCAGGTCAGTCAGGCTTCAGGAGCC
>JAYTCQ010000283.1:0-9066 GCA_043736395.1 Blastocatellia bacterium
CGCGAAACGTGCGAAAAATCAGAATCAAAAATTGATAAAAATCTGCGGTGTGAAATCAAATAATCCACACGCTGACGCAGAAAAATTATTACGAAATTTTCTAAACCGCGCGTATCGAAACCCGCTCGCGTCAATCGTCGAAGAAGACACAAATCGCTTCTTGAAAATTTTTGATGCTGCACACAAAACCAGCGGCAGCTTCACTGAAGCAATGATTTCGGTTTATTCTGCGGTGCTGTGTTCGCCCGCGTTCACTACGCTCGAAGAAAAACCGGGACGCTTGGACGATTCAGCCTTGGCTTCACGCCTGTCATATTTTCTCTGGAATTCCGAACCAGATGCGAACTTGCGCGAACTCGCGCAGCAAAATTCTTTGCGCAAACCTGCTGTGCTGCGGACGCAAATGGATCGCCTGCTCAGCGATGCAAAATCACAGCGATTCGTAGATTCGTTTTTGGATTACTGGCTCGACCTGCGCAAAGTGAATATCACTTCGCCGGATGAATTGTTGTACTGCGATTACTATCTTGATGACCATTTGGTCGAATCATCTACAAAGGAAACACGCGCATTTTTTGCAGAATTAATTCGCGGAGATTTGCCTGCGCGTAACGTCATCGCTTCTGATTTCTTGATGATCAATGAACGGCTCGCCAATCATTACGGCTTGTCGAATGTCCAAGGTTCAAACATTCGACGTGTAGCGTTGCCGCCCGATTCAGTGCGCGGCGGATTGCTCACCCAAGCCAGCGTCTTAAAAGTGACTGCGAACGGCACAACGACTTCGCCCGTAGTGCGCGGCGCGTGGATGATGGAACGCATCCTCGGCAAACCCGTACCGCCTCCACCGCCTGGCATAACTGCTATTGAACCAGACGTGCGTGGAGCGATAACGATGCGGCAAATCCTTGACAAACATCGCAACGATCAGAGCTGCAATGTGTGCCACGTAAAAATTGATCCCACCGGATTTGCGCTCGAAAATTTTGATGTCTTCGGCGGCTACCGCGAAAAATACCGCGCACTGGCAGAAGGCGAAAAAGCCGTAGGCATCGGCAAAAACGGGCAACGATTCCCTTTTCGTTATATTCAACCGGTGGACGCTTCAGGTAATTTGCCTGATGGGCAAAAATTTCAAGACGTCCGTGAATTGAAAAAATTATTGCTCAAAGACGAACGACAAATCGCACGCAATCTGACCAATCAACTCATCGTCTTTGCGACCGGCGCGAGCGTGCAATTCAGCGACCGACCAAAAGTCGAGGCGATTCTTGATCGTGCAGCGGGCAAAGGCTACGGCGTAAAAACGTTGATGCAATTGCTGATTGAGAGCGAGTTGTTTCGGAATAAGTAACTAATGTTTCCTACTTAGACGATAACGCCGTAGCTTGGTTTAATTTGCAGCGACGGAGGCGCGACCGGAAATTAGCCGGTGGTGCTAACCACCGGACAGCTCGTCCTCACGCACGCGCCCCAGCGGGGCGCAGGACGTAAATTGCATCAAACGATCATTGTTGTCCGGCGTCCCTGCCGGGACGCGCAATATTCACGGTACTTTTCCGGTGGTTGCGCTCACGCTCCACCACCGGCTAATTTCCACTCGCGCTTCCAGCGCTGCAAAGCAGGCAAAATACGGCTAAATTCAGCAGAGCGAAAAAAATCAGCTATGAAATTCATCGTCGCAAAATTTGGACTCACCTTATTGCTCATCACGGCTTGTTTTGTGAGCGTCGTGCAAGCACAGCAAACCGCTGCGCAAAAATATCTGATTTCAGTCGAGCGCATTTGGGATCGCGCCCAGCACAATGCGTTCACTGATTTGGTCGAATTCAACGGCAAGTTCTATTGCACCTTTCGCGAAGGCTCGGCGCACGTACCCGGCAAAGAAGGCGTGAATGGCACGATTCGCGTGATCGTTTCGGACGATGGGCAAAACTGGCGTTCAGTCACGTTGCTGGCGGAAGCGACCTACGATTTGCGCGATCCGAAATTGTCGGTGACGCCCGATGGCCGCTTGATGGTGGTGGCGGGCGGGTCGTATTACGAAGGCGAAACGCGGCTGCATACCAAAATGTGGGTAGCCTTTTCTGACAAGCTCGGCAAAGCGTTTGGGCGCGTGCAACCGATGATGTTTGACGAAAAGGCGCAAGCGGTAGCGGGCTGGCTCTGGCGCGTGACGTGGCATCGCGGCATTGGTTACGGCGTGATGTATAACAGCGCGCCAGACCGCAACGACGCGCTGTTATTGGCTACGCGGGATGGCGTGCATTTCAAAACCGTCACGCGGTTTGATCTGCAAGGAGCGCCCAACGAAACCGTGCTGCGCTTTTTGCCGAATGGAAATATGGTCGCGTGGGTGCGGCGCGAACGCGAATCGCAAAACGGCTTCATCGGCGTCAGCCGCGCGCCTTACACTGAATGGCAATGGAAAGAGCAACCCCGGCGCATCGGCGGGCCAGAATTCACCGTGTTGCCCAACGGCCAATTGATCGGCGCGGCGCGCTTACATTTGCCCGAAGGGAAAACGCGCACCGCTGTTGTCTCGCTCACGACCGATGGCAAGCTCGAACCGCTGTTGATGCTGCCCAGCGCCGGAGATAACAGCTACGCCGGCATGGTCTTGCGCGGCGACAAATTGCTGTTGTCCTATTACGCAAGCCACGAAGGCAAGACTTCGATTTATCTGGCAACGCTGAACGCCAAGGCATTGCAACAGCAAGAGTGAGTTGACGCAAGTTGATCGCGCAACTCATCGTTTTTTACGACTGGTGCAGTGTGTGCAATTCGGAGGTCGCACGAGAGTTAAAGTTATATTGGATCGCGCGATGCGCAAAGACTATCGCGTAAAAACGCTGAGTCAATTAGTATTGTAAACGAATTGTTTCTGAATAAAGAGTCTCAATATAGAGGAATGGTTCCTTGGGCAGGCCAGCTAACTAGAGGGTGGGTATCATCTTCGTATGGAAAATAAACTTTATAAAAAGCTAAAACCATTTCCCCGTGAAATCAATAAAGAGTTTTGCGAAAGACTGGGGCATGTTAATCCTTTATTTTGCCTTTTAGATGTGGCTACTACTGAATTTAGTAGTGAATTGAATCGCAGTACTCACCCTTCTAAATTCGTTAGAGATAAATCTAAACTTCATGGGCATAGCCACTTGTACACTGAAAAACTGAAGTTTTACGAGGCACGAAGGTACTTATTTGTTAGCCATATTGCGTTCTTATTAACTTGCGCTGAATTTGCTTGCCGCAAAATACAAAAGCATCAACTCACTAAGTCTATCGACCAGACAGATCGCGACAAGAACCTTGGCGACTTTATTAGGCGGACTGTTAGGATAGTCTTATTGACGAAGACAAATGGCCCAGTCGCATCACCTCCCGACTCGAACGCAGTGAGCAGTATTTTGAGCGATACTTCAATATCGTTGGCTGATTACTATCGGCTCATTCGAAATACTGAGCTTCACGCTAGTACTCCTGAAGAAAAGGTAACCTCCCCTCAGGAATTTTATAAAACCTTACCAATCGAAAAAATTGAATCGGAATATAAAAGGAAACCGTCTGTTTTTAATCAGCTAACATTTGATGATGTACTTTTGTGCTCTATGGCGCTGCAAAATATAGTGAAAGCGTTAAGTAGCGGTTTGCTGTCTAACGAGATGATCGCAACACTACTTCAAAAATCATTCGGCAACTTAGATAAAAACCGTAGAATTAATGCAGCGACCGAATTTTGTCGCCAAGATTTATTACTCGAGCAATTTCAGATTAAAGAAGTGTTCGAGTCTTTAGGGTGGTTAGCATAACGGTAATGCGCTCTCTGGCCATCTACGAAAGTAGGTGGCCCTCCTCGAAAGAGTATCTAGCCCAAATGTGATGGATGCTCTTTCGAGGGGTGAAATGTAGGTTCAAATCCCACACCACCCATATCAATGCCAAATTAGTGTTAGCAAAGAGCACGACAGATGAACAATATAAATACAGAGACTATCCAGAAATTTCCAATGCTACGGTCCTTCGTTAATTCCAACCCAATTCGCATCCTCATACTTTCGGCGCTCGTCTGCGGTCTGGCCGCAACAAGCGTCGTCCAAATCCAGCATGCAAAAGGCAGCCGCACGATTCGTCTGCTGACCCGCGACGGCAAGGTGTTGGAAGGAAGCCTTTCTGCAGGCGGCTTCACGGTGAACGGTAGCCCTTCCCGTGCTGTGAATGCCGAGACATTGCTCTCGATAAACTTGGCGACGGAAGCAAGCCAGCGTGAAGCAGAGCGCATCACCGCCAGTCTCGCTGCCGTGCAAGACAAAGACCGCGCAGCGCGTGACGCAGCGGTGGCGGAGTTGACCGACATCGGGTTGCCTGCGTTTACGCCCGTTCTCAATGCCTACAAGGATCGTGACTTGCGCGAACCGGATGCCCTCTATCGCCTCTTCGCTCGCCTGATGCCCGGCTATGCCGACGCGGCGGATCGTTCGCTTGATCTGATGCGGCTGAAAAATGGCGACGCCCTGCGCGGTAGGTTGGGAATATCATCGCTCACGATTCAGCCGACGGGCGGGGCTGCGACGAAGGTTCCACTTGATTCGATTCGTTCGCTGGCGATACGGCAGGGCGTGATCGAGAAAACCTTTGACGTGCATGCGCTCAGGCATTGCACACAGATCGAATTCCTCGACACCGGCGTCATCATTGGCCCCAACTCGCGCGTCGAAGCGACCGCCGCCGGATATGTGCGGCTCTCCTTCGCCATTGATGGCTGGGCCTCCGATCCCGATGGAATTAAAGTGCCGGGGCCGAATTACAAAACGAATCTGGTGGATGGCTTTCCTTTTGGCGCACTGGTCGGCAAGGTCGGCGTCACCGGGCCGCGCTTCATCGTCGGGCGTCGGCTGGACAAAACTGGCTTGGGCGAAGGCCGCCTTTACCTCGCCGTGAACGACAACGGGCATTGGCAAAACAACATCGGCAGCTTTCGCGTGAAGCTGCGCGTGAGTGATGCTTATGATGTGGGCGATCCGCAGTAAAGTTAATGGCGTACTTGAATGGTTATGGTGTTAGTAGTCCGCGCGTCAGCAAGGGCTGCCTCGGCAATGCGCCCTCAAGGTACGAATCATCAATGCAGCCCTTGCTGACGCGCGGGCTACTGTTACGGAAGGTACTCTTATGCTTAGGAAAATTGCGCTGTGCATTATGCTTGGCGGGTTCTCACTTATTTTCGCGCTTGCTATGGCAGGCAATACTAACAAGGCTAAGGACGAAATCACTTTCGCTAAACACATCGCGCCGATTTTTCAGCGCAGTTGCGAGGAATGCCATCGCGCGGGCGGACTGGCTCCGATGGCGCTGGTGAAATACGAAGAAGCTCGTCCGTGGGCGCGTGCGATTCGTGAGAAGGTGGCGAATCGAACAATGCCGCCGTTTCATGCCACAGGCGCGATTGGACGCTATCAGGGTGATCCGCGTTTGACGGACGAAGAAATTGCAACGATTACGAAGTGGGTGGATAGCGGCGCAGCGAAAGGCAACGTCAAAGATTTGCCCAAGCCACGTGTCTGGAGCGATGACTGGATTAAAGGCGCGCCTGATCTCATCATCAAAGCGAAGCAGCCTTATACAGTCAAGCCCGACCCGAAAGATCATTACGTGTTCTTTTTGTTTGATTACGTTTTTCCCGAAGACACCTGGATTAACACGATGGAAACGCGGCCTGGCAACCGAGCCGCCGTTCATCACGCCAACCTGCATCTGGTGCCACCAGGATTTACGGCTCCCCCCGATGGCATTATCGAAGGATGGATTGACCCCACTGCGCGCGGAACGATCTTGCTCTCAGGTTGGGTTCCGGGTGTGCAGCCAGCAGCCTTTCCGCAGGAAACTGCCATCCGAATTCCGAAGGGGATGCGCCTTGGCATTCAGATGCATTACGCGCCGACTGACCAGGAACGCACGGATCAGACCTCAGTCGGAGTCTATTTGGCCAACGGCACGATCAATAAGCAAGTGCGCGTCCTGATGGGAGACCGCCGGGATTTGGTAGTTCCGCCGAATGACGCGAATTATTCGCTGACGACAGAGCGCGTTTTCGATAAAGACGATGCCGTGATCAACATTTTTCACGTTCACATGCATTACCGTGGGAAATCGTATTCGTTTCGTTTCACCTATCCCGACGGACGTGTCGAGACCGTGCTGGAGGTACCCTCTTATAGTTTCAACTGGCAGCGCGGTTATGTGCTGAACACTCCCTTGCACGTCCCCAAAGGAACAAAAGTTGAATACATTGGCACGTTCGACAATAGCGCCAAAAACAAATTCAACCCTGATCCGACACAGACGATCAAATGGGGAGAAAACACGACGAATGAAATGATGCAAGGCCGCATCTTTTACGAATTCGCTAATGAAAAGCTCAATCTTCAGGTGAAAAATGGACGTGTAGTGAAAACCGATTTCAACGGAGCATCACGTCCAAACTAAATCGAAACGCGAAGCGCCTGCGCTCCCCAGGCGCTTCGCGTTTCCACGCTTTCATCCCATTCGTGAAAATTTGTGTCCATTCGGAGCGCCAAAAATAGCATAAATTTCCAATTCTTCGCCTCCTACGGACATCGAATGAAGGATGATTGTGTTACCGTAAATGCTGCGCCGGTTGCGCATTTTGAGATGCACGATGCAACCGCTGTCATCAACCAACACTAATTACCAAAGCAGGATTCCTATGCATAAACTAAACGAGCAGCGTCGTGCTTTTCTGTCGAAGGCTACGCAAGCCGCCGCCGTGGTCTTCGCATCCAGTAATGAGCGCAATTGGTCAGCGTTTGCGAACACCATCCGCAAGCCGATTCAACCCATTCGCATTGGCGTCCTGCTGGGAACATTTCGCAGCGGATCGCTCGCGGCGCGGCTGGACGGGGTCAAAGCTGCTGGGCTTGACTGTGTGCAACTCAGCATGGACTGCGCAGGGTTGACCATGATGCCTGATGAAATTTCACCGGAACTCGCCAAGCAAATTCGTAGCGAGGCTGCCGCGCGCAAAATAACAATCGCCTCGGTAGCAGGCACGTACAACATGTGCCATCCCGACGCCGAGCAGCGTCAAGCGGGCTTGCGTCGGCTGCGCGTGATCGCCGAAGCCTGTCCGCAAATGGGGGTTACAAAAATTCATCTTTGTTCGGGTACGCGCGACCGCACAAGCATGTGGCGGCGACATCCCGACAACGATACGCCGGAGGCCTGGCGCGATATGATCGCCAGCATGCGTGAGGCCGCCGACATCGCCCGGCAGGCGCGCGTGACGCTCGCTTTTGAACCAGAAGTAAACAACGTAGTGGATTCGGCGCGGAAGGCGCGGCGGCTGATGGACGAGGTCGGTTCTCCCAATCTCAAGGTCACCTTCGACGCGGCGAATTTATACCATAAGGGTGAACTGCCACGGATGGCGGAAATCCTCGACGAAGCCTTTGCATTGATTGGCAAAGATATTGTGCTGGCGCATGCCAAAGACGTAGACCATGACGGCGACGCGGGTCACCTCGCAGCGGGTCAAGGCAAGCTGGACTATGATCGCTACGTTGCGCTGTTGCGCAAATATCGCTTCGCGGGGCCGCTGTTGTTGCACAGCCTGACTGAAGCGCAGATGCCCGGTTGCGTAGCCTTTCTGCGCGAAAAGATTGCGCGGCTGAATGCAAAGCCTGCCGTGAAATGAGTTCACACTTAGAATTTGTGAAAAGCGATCTTCTCTGACCGTACAGAACATTGTATAATTTGACCGTTGGTATATTCTTGTTCACCTTCCAAGCGATGCGTGACATCAATTTTGTTCTGCAAATAAAGGATGAAATACATGAAGACCATTAACATTTTGACTCAGAACGCGCTTTCTCGCCGCAGCTTTTTGCGCGGAACGGGTGTTGCACTTTCGCTGCCATTGCTCGACGCGATGATGCCTGCGTTTGCACGTGCCGAAAGCAAAGCCGTGCCGCGCCGCTTCTTTGCGATTTGCAATAACCTCGGTGTGTTGCCGTCGAAGTTTTTTCCGGCGGCGGATTCCAAAGGCTTCGGCTATCAACTCTCGCCGTACCTCGAAGAACTAAAAGCGCATCGCGATCAGTTCACAGTCTTCAGCGGCGTTTGGCATCCTGACGTAGACGCGGGGCATCCGGCAGACAATTGCTTTTTGACCGCCGCGCCGCACCCGTCGAGCGGCGGCTTTCGCAATACCATTTCGCTGGATCAATTCGCGGCGGAGCACATCGGCAATCAGACGCGCTTTCCTTCGCTCACGCTCGGCGTCAACATTCAGCAAGGCCAGCACAGCCTGTCGTGGACGAGCGGCGGCGTATTGATTCCTGCGGAAGAAAAACCGTCCGAAATTTTCAAACGCATGTTCGTCACCGGTACGCCCGCTGAAGTGCAAGCGCAAGTTCGTCGCTTGGCACTCGGACAAAGCGTAATGGATTCCGTCGCTGAACAAACAACACGTTTGCAAAAAAACATCGGCCCGCGCGACCGCGAACGACTCGATCAATATATGACCGGCGTACGTGATCTCGAAAAACGTCTCGGACAAGCTGCCGAATGGGAACAAAAACCCAAGCCCGTCGTCAGCGCTCAAGCTCCCGCCGACACTGCCGCGCCGCGCGATTATTTTGAAAAAGTTCGATTAATGTACGACCTCGCCGCGCTCGCGTTTGAGACCGATTCGACGCGCCTCGTAGCCTTGATGCTCGACAGCGTGAATTCGCCTGCGATTACGATTGGTGAGGAAACGATGGCCGATAGCTATCACGCGATTTCGCATCATGGCAAACGCCCTGAAAAATTGCGGCAACACGAAATCGCAGACCGGATGCAAATGAAGGCACTCGATAAATTATTCACCGATTTGAAAGCGCGTAAAGAAGGTAACGACACGCTGCTGGATCGCACAATGGTGCTTTACGGAACGAACATGGGCGATGCAAATACGCACGTGACGACGAACCTGCCGACGTTTTTTGCGGGCGGCGGATTCAAACACGGACAGCATCTGGCGTTTGATCGTGAACGCAATTATCCGCT
>JAYTCQ010000284.1:0-1963 GCA_043736395.1 Blastocatellia bacterium
GTGTTTCCTGCCTGCAACTGACGACTCCGCGTCCCCATTGTCCGCCGAATCCAAAACCGCCTTTTTTCACAGATGGAAAAACAGCCACGCAGGACGCACGGTTAAGCAGTGATTGTGGAAGTCCCTGATCCGGCGCATCCAGAATCTCACGAAAAACCGTCCCGGCAGTTTCAGCACGGACTAATAAATCATGTCGGATTTGCTTATCTTTCAGCCTTCCGGCCATGGCATTGCTAACCAGCAGCAGTGAAAGAACGCATAATAATTTCAAAGGGGCAAAACGCATATAAACTCCAATCCAAAAGTGGAATTGTTTCAAATATCAGGTGATCAACCAGCTTAGTAAAATCGGTTAATTCTAGTCGCTTATCTTTTTCTGGTTCTGACAGCTTTCATCTCTGCAACCTTTCGGGTAAGTGAAAATTTTGCCAGAGTCGCCGGAAAAATTCTCACATCGCGGGTGAGTTTCGCTTTTTCATTTTCCAATAATTCGCGCGCCGAAATGGCTCTGCCGTAGACATCCTTATTTGCATCTTCGTCTTCCTTCAAGACCGAGCCTTTTAGTTCCAAGCCTGCAAACAAACCCTTGCTGCGCGAATAAGAAAGAATCTGCGCATTCATCGTCGCATCGGTCGAAGCCGAAGCATTGCGACCAACTGGGCCAGCCGCCACGGAAGCGCCAGCTCCCAATTCAAATTTACTTTTCAGAATTCCGTTCATCCCGTCTTCGTTCATGACGAGCAACACCAGATCAACGGCTTGCGCTCCGATTTGTAGTCCGAAGCTGCCGCCGCCAATGGTGAAATAAGCAGGTGCGCTCCATCCTCCAACTTTACGACAACTGATAAGGCCTCGCCCAAATTGTCCGCCTACGACAAATCCGCCTTTTTTGACAGAAGGAAAAACCGCAACGCAGTAGGCACGATCCAGCAAATCCTGCGGGACGGCATTATCCGGTGCATCCATAATTTCTCTGAAAGCTATTGCCGCTTTTCTCGCGCGTTCAACCTCAGCTTTCTTGTCCGCTAAAACATTCACACTCAGGCAAACCATCACAATTAAAGTAGTGGATAAGATTCTTTTCATATTCCCTCCAGAGAATGTTGAGAAACCTCTTAATAGACGAGATTTAATTCATCATTTTTGTTATTTTTACGCTCGTCTTACACAATGTCCCATCGGTTGTGATTTATTGTCAGTTCATTTCTAACTTGAGACGCAAAACTTTTCAAGTATTACTTTAACTATTATCATTCTTGATTCGTCCTGGATGATGTTAAGATCAACTTCAGTTATGGCATCCAGCGAGATCAAATCTTCCCAATTGGCTCCTCTTTCGTCCGGTGATTTACTGGATCGCCTGATTAGTTTGTACCGTCAGCACTGGCTGGCTTTACTGAAAATCGGACTGCTTCCGACCCTGATTTCGTATGCCGGAATTATGGCAATCACATTTAGCGCGCGAAATTTTGCGATGAACCGTGGAGACTTTCGGTTAGCATCCCAAGTCCTACTTTTTTTATTTGGACTCATCACTTATTGCGCCAGTAAAGCCATACTTTTATTCTTGATTGGAGGGCTTGCGCAGGAATTAGTGAACCATTATTCCAGTGGCGCACCCATCACCGCGAAAGGCGCTTACACGGCTGTCCGAAGTAATTTCTGGAGATTATTGGGAGGCGTCATCTTTGCAGTAATATTGCTCTCGGTCTTCTTTTCTGCTTTGTACCTCGTATTTATTTTTGTTTTTGTGATTTATACAATCACCTTGTTATGGTTGTTGTCAGCAATGCCAACGTGGATTCAAATCACTTTGAATTTCATTTTTTTCCTGCTTGCATTAAGTGCTATCGCCATAGCTTTGGCGATGATGTTGAAGCGGGCTGCATTTATTTCGCAAGCCATCACGGTTGAAAAGAAAGGTGTAGCTCAGGCCTTGAGCCGGGCTTTTTCATTGGCTGGA
>JAYTCQ010000285.1:0-9092 GCA_043736395.1 Blastocatellia bacterium
AACAAGATGATAAGAAACACTGATGAATATTGGTCGTACGTAAATCCTGTTCATCTTGTCAATCCTGTCTCTACCGGTTTTATTTCGCTCACCTACTTAAAAGTCACCCAGAGCGGTTTCAAGTCTTATACCAAAGAGAGTGTGAACATCTCACTCAACAACACTGTTCGCGAAGATGTGCGAATGGAAGTCGGGTCGGCCTCTGAATCAGTCACGATTACGGCTGAGGCTCCAATTCTTCAAACGGATCGGGCTGACGTCAGCACTCAGCTTGATAAAGCGCAGATCTCCAATCTGCCCATCGGTGCGGGACGCAATTTCCAGCAGCTTTACAAAATTATTCCAGGAGCATCTTCACCTTCGGATGCGCACTCCGACGCGGGCAATCCGCAACGCGCTCTCATCACGAATTTCAATGGCGTGTCTTACTCGAATAACAACACCCGACTGGATGGCGCAACGGTCAGCTATCCGTGGTTGCCGCACATCGTCGCCTATGTCCCACCGCAGGATGCTGTCGAGGTCGTCAACGTTGTGACGAACAGCTTCGATGCTGAACAAGGCATGGCAGGTGGCGCAGCGGTCAACGTCCAGATCAAATCCGGCACGAATCAATTTCACGGCAGTGCACACGAATTTCACACCAACAGCCGTTTGAAAGCGCGTAATTATTTTTACTACCAACCCGGCACGTTGCCGAAAAATATCTTCAATCAATTCGGAGGCACGTTCGGCGGTCCCATCATCAAGAACAAACTTTTTGCTTTTGGTTCTTACGAACGCACCGTACGGCGGCAAAATGCTTCGGCGTTTCGTACCCTGCCGACGGCAGCCTTACGGCAAGGGAATTTCGCTGGCACGGGGGCACAGATTTACGATCCGGCGACAGGCAATGCGGATGGCACAGGCCGCACACTGTTCCCCAACAACGCCATCCCGACTAATCGGATTGATCCGATTGCGCTGAAAATGATTGCGCTGATTCCCGATCCGAACCTCGTGGCTACCTCGCCTGTAAATAACTATTTCGCGAGCGGCACATACGAATTCAACCGTGACAATTATGATTTCAAGGTCAATTACATTCCTTCTGAAAAATCTACGTTGTTTGTTCGTTACTCAATTTCGCCGAGCCTGATTTTCGATCCGCCTTCATTAGGTGCGGCAGGTGGCGACGCGCTGGCAGGAGGTCAACCGGGCAACGCTCCGGGACGTGTGCAAAGCACAGCCATCGGCGGCACGTATACGCTTTCGACTACGCTTTTGCTTGATGGCAACATCGGCTTCACGCGGCAACGTCTGGGCGCGCAGAATATAGATATTGATAAAAATTATGGTCTGGATTTAGGCATTCCCGGCACGAACGGGCCGGACAGATTGCAAGGCGGCTATCCCCGCTTCTTCTTTGGTGGCGGCAACAATTTTTCCAATATCGGCAATCCAAATCAATCCAATCCATTTTTGTTCCGCGACAATCAATACGTGGCGGCTGGTAACATGTCATGGATGCGGGGCGCGCATTCGTTCCGCTTTGGCAGTGAATATACCTATTACACGATCAACCATTTTCAGCCGCAGGCGGCCTTTGGCCCGCGCGGTGGTTTCACTTTCACCGGTGGGCTGACGTCATTAAGAGTTATCCAACCGCCGCTTCCGGCACAGCAGCTCCCCCCACCGCCGACGACGACACTGTACAACAATTGGGCAGACTTCCTGCTCGGCTTACCGCAAAGCATGGGCAAGGATTTGCAGAACATCAATCCGGCAGCAGTTCGCATGCCAGGCTGGGGCGTTTACGCGCGTGACCAATGGCAAGTCAATCGCAAACTGACGCTCAATTTCGGCACACGCTTCGAGCGTTATCCGTTCGCTACCCGCGATCATCGCGGAGCAGAACGTTATGATCCACTGATTGACCGCGTCCTGATTGGAGGTCTCGGCAACACACCGAACGACACGGGTGTTGACGTCGGCATCGGGCAATTCGCTCCGCGTTTCGGTCTCGCTTATCGCGCGACGGATAAGACAGTCATCCGCGCAGGCTTTGGCATCAGCGTTGATCCAAATTCATTCCGGGCAATGCGTGACGCCTATCCTGCGACGATTTCGCTGCAACTTTCCGGGGCATCGGCATTTCAGGCAGCAGGTGCTTTAAAGACGGGCTTGCCTGCTATCGTTTCGCCGGATATTTCATCAGGTTCGATCACGATGCCTGCCGCAATTGGCACCGTGACGTTCCCGCAAAAATTCAATCGCGGTTACATTCAATCGTATAACCTGACGATTCAACGTGACATCGGTAAAGGGTTCACGGCACAAGTCGGGTATGTAGGCTCACGCGCCATTCGGCAATTCGCCGCTGTGAATATCAACGCCGGAGAGGTGGGACTCGGCAACGCCGGACGTGCGCTTTTCGCCAAATACGGACGCATCGCCAACATCACGTCGCTGATTCCTTTCAATACATCCACCTATAATTCGTTGCAGACGCAAGTGACTCGTCGCTTGAATCCCAACGCGCAAATTGGAATGACTTATACTTTCTCGAAATCCATTGGCTATACGGATAACAGTGACTCCGGTCTGACCTTCCAGTCCGAGTCGCAATGGGCGCGCAATCGTGCGGTCGCAGGCTTTGATCGGACACACAACCTACAATTGTATGGCGTGTACGTATTGCCGTTCGGCGCGGGTCAGCGTTGGGCTACGGAAGGCCCTGCCTCATGGCTCGCGGGCGGTTGGCAATTCAATGCGATTATGAGCAAGACCAGCGGATTGCCGTTCACGGTAACTTCAGCCGGAAACTCGCTGAACGCACCCGGCAACACGCAAACCGCCGATCAGGTGAAAGCGGACGTAGCCATTCTCGGCGGCATTGGACGCGGCACGCCGTATTTCGATCCGACTGCGTTTGCCCCCGTCACCGCTGTTCGTTATGGCAATGTAGGCCGTAACACGATGCGCGGTCCCGGCGTGTTCAATCTGGACGCGAGCCTGTTCCGCAATTTCAAACTGACCGAACGGTTTGGTCTGCAATTCCGCTCAGAGGTTTTCAATCTGACGAATACGCCTGCGTTCGGACTCCCCGGCGCGGTCGCGTCTTCGCCGACGCGCAATCCTGATGGTTCGATCATCAACCTGAATGGGTTTGGTGAGATTACGACAGCGGCGGGCACGGAACGACAATTCCGATTTGCACTGAAACTTTCGTTCTAAAAAACTGCTATTTCAAACTCAGGAGTGCGCCAGTATAATGTTGGCGCACTCCTTTTTTTTGAGCTAATTAAATCGTCAGGGTTAAATATTTATGTCCGCCAAAAGCTTCAAAATCATCGCCGTTGTTTTAGTCTCGTGTCTGGCTGTCGCGACAGTTTTTTCGCCGAACTTCACTTCAGGTGCGGCTGAAAAATCTCCGTTCAAAAAAATCTTGAACGCCAGCGAATCACTAGCTCCGAACGCGTCAAAATCTTATGCGTTGGAAATCGGCGCAAAACTTTCTTCGTTGAGTGTTTCGATTCCTACGCCTTCAGCGATGGGCGATACGGGGACAATTGAGGTCACGCTCAGAGAAGGTGAAAAAATTATTGCGAGTAAGCCGCTCCACGTGGGCGATCCAGATTTGTATCTGACTTTTCGTGCAAATAAAGCGACGCTCGAACTGAAATCAAATACGAAAGATTCCATCGCGCCGAACATTTCCGTCCTGCAATGGCCTGACAATAAATCGCCCAACGTCGAAGCCGAACCCAACAATTCATGGCAGGACGCGAATGAATTTCAATTAGGCAAAACGATGTTCGCGACTGCGGATGACATCTCGTATATCGTGCCTCTGAATGCTGATACTAAAAGCTTCAAACGCGGCTACGAACAAACGCCGGAATACGATGATCGTTTGCCGGAAGGCGGCGCGGATTGGTTCAAATTTAACTACGAACAAGACAAACCGAGCCTTGTACATTTTGAAATTGACCTGCTCGAACGCGACAACATTCCCGTAGATGTTTCTGTTTTTTCCGTCGTCAACAATCAAGCTGTGCCGTATGAAAAAGGCGCTGATCCGGTCACGCCGCCGCACGAAGTTCAGGCTTTGCCCGGCAACAAATTCACGACACGCGTGCTTACGAAAGGCACATATTACGTCAGGGTCGAAGCACGTCATCCGGCCTATCAACTTCGCACGTATATTTACGATGTCGCGCCTTACACCGATCCGCGCAAAGCCGTGCGCGCCGGAATGGATTACATCGTCAGCGCTGGTGACAGTTGGCACGCAAACACTCCCAGGCATGGCGGCATCGTCAATCGCGTCTCCAACAATCACAACGAGACAATGGGTTGTGTCGCCTGTCACGCAACGCACTTTCCGTTGCGTGCCGAATTGACCGCGAAGCAGAACGGCTACACGATCAACAAACGCGCGGCAGTGCAATTTCTGACGGAGCGTTTTTACAATACGACACGCCCGTTTTACGGCTATCCAGATGCAAGTTGGACGCGCGTGATTTCAGCTTCGGCAAATGTGCTCAGTCGAATGGCGGGCTTGCTGAACATTTACGAAAACGAAATCACCGGCGAGAAGCATCCCGAATACTTAAAGGGCGTCGTCAATTATTTGAAGCTGTATTACAAAGGGCGAACGACGTTGCCGCCCGATGAAAGCAACGGAAATACCCCACTGGTCAGCGCGTATGAAGTGGCAATGTACTCGTGGAAAGCATTTGATGAGAACGCCAAACAAAATGGCGATGCGGAATCAATTCAATACCGCGATTTGACGCGAAAATTAATCGAACAGGATCGGCACAAAAACCTGATTGACCTCTGCTATCAAACGATGGCATTGACGATGATTGACGCAAAAGCGTACGCCGAAAAAATCAAACGAAATTCTGAAAGAATTTTGTCACTGCAACGCGCCGACGGGCAATGGTCAATGCTGTTCGAGCCGGACAGTAGCCCCGTAGAATTTCAAACCGGACATAGCCTCTACACGCTCGCGCTCGCCGGATACACGCCCGAAAATCCGAAGATAAAACGTGGCGTAGATTATTTGCTTTCCCGTCAACAGGAATGGGGCGGCTGGTTCGATCCACGTCAATCGTATGAAAATTTTCGGACTCCATTTCGTGAGACGCAATTCGCTGTGATGGCACTTTCACAGTTGTATCCAGAGGCGAATAAACAGAAGGGATGGAACGCTGAAACCTCAGAAGAATTGTCCGACGATCCCTATCTTCAGCTAGAACAAATGAATAAAACCTGGGACATGAATTTAACTCTAAAACCGCTATTTCTGGAAAGCTGTTTTGAAAACGACGAACCGTTGATTCGACAACAAGCTCTGGCTATGACTGGAAGACTTAAAAAAATAATTCCTAATGGACTTGGCCCTAAAGCTGTGGACAACCTTGCCAGCCAGAATAAAATGGTTCAGTTAGCTTCTGCTTGGTCAACACGGGTAGTTCGTGGTGCCATGCTTGGTACATCACCTTTAGGTTTCGTTACTTACGAAGAGTTGACTAAACCTTCGCCGCACAAAGATGGATTCATAGGACTAATGCCAGCATCAGCTGAGCGATTACAATGGGGGCTGAGTAGAATTTTCAGTCAACATTTTAAAGATATATTTTTATTTAATGATTATTATGGTGAGTATCAAAAAGAAATTCTGAAAAACCTAAATACATCAGGCTCCCCAGTAGTTCGCATGCAAGCGGCAAAAACCTTAACGCAATGGTATTACTGGGCTAAACATGACTTTCAACGTTTGCCTATCGTTGATGCCATAATTGCGCGAATCGGCACCGAAACACATCCCTGGGTACGCCGCAATCTCATCGAATCTCTTTACAGCATGGCCGATGAAAATGTGCGCTATCTCTACAACAATTGGATAGGATTGTTGCCGCAAGCCGAAGACCGTGAACGCGCGAAACTTGGCCATCGCAACAACAGTTTGCAAATGGCTACACGGATTGCACGCGCACTGGAAAACGGCAATAATTTACAACGCGAAGGACTCTTGCAAGCGATTACTGAATTTCATTTACGCGCGGGTGGATACGCAGGCGGAGGCCGTTACACCCGCATCGGCAACGATATCGAGAACGTACAGTTTTACGACGAAGGCGCGAAGCTCATCGAAAAATCCTTAGTCCCCTTGATCTCATCCGACAATCAAAAAATTCGCAGGCAAGCGATCATTGCGGCGAATACGGTACGCGATCAATCATTGGATTCTCTACCGCTTTTAGTGCTGCAACAACTCAATGATCCGAGCGCAGAAATTCGAAACGCCGCGCAGGAAACCTATCGTTTGTTGCCGCTGGAAATTCGTGCGCAAAATAAACAAGCCGCGATTGGAATTTTGAAATCTTTGCTGGCGAGCCAATACCCAGCCGCGCAAACTGCGGGGCTGGAACGCCTGAAAGTCTTCAGCAATTCCGAAGCGACCGCAGAAAAATTGGACGCTGCTGTCCGCGATTTTGCGCTTAAAGCTGATCGTCAAGTCGCGCCTGCTGCCATCCTTGCGCTCTCAGAATTCCCGCAACTCAGCAGCGATTCTGAGATTCAATCGCGCATCTCCTCCGCTTTGCAAGCTAGCGAAATGCGTTTGCAGACCGCGGCTGCGCAATTAACCATGAGTAAATCAGAATGGCGCGCAGCCCCGTCAATAAAGGCTGCTCTTGATGGCTTGCTAAAATCCAAAGACGTTGCCACGCGGCGTTTAATACTCTGTTTAGTCACGGATACGACATCGGTGCAAAGGGATTTAGGTCTGCCCGCGATCGTCGCCGAATCCTGCTACGACGTGAATGATCAAGTCCGCGCTGCCGCCTTGAGCGCAGCTCGTCGCGCGCCTTCCCTGCTCAAAAATAATGCTGTCAAAACCGGCCTCGCAAAATTGATGGTGGACAATAACCCATCGCTTCAGGAACAAGCCGTAGCCTTCGTACAAGGTCAGGGCGACACCTATTTAGACGGAGCCGCTGCCGTCGCGAAAGCCGCTGCGAACGTCTCGCAAGTTTCGAAAACGAATCTTGATTACAATTATTTTGCGCAGCGCGTGATGCCGTTGTTAGCGACCAAAGGCGCGGACGGCAATGCCTGTATGACTTGCCATTTCAATCACACGATCCTAAAATTAAATCTACCGGGAGCAGATGGAAAATTCACGGAAGAGCAACTACGCGACAATTTCACTTCGGCTCTGCGCGTAGTCAATCCGATGGTTCCTGAAAATAGCCTGATCCTGCGCAAACCGCTCGGCAACGCCGATGTCGAAGGACAAGTTGGGGCGAGGAAAATTGCACACGGAGGAGGACAACGCTGGACGGGTGTAGACGATGCCGCTTACAAAACGATTTTAGATTGGATCAACGGGGCGAAGCTGACCAATTGAAGCTGTGTTAAGATTCAAAAAGAATTTGGAGTAAAAAATGACAGCTGTGATCCAACGACATCAATTTACCATCAACGAATATCATCGAATGCGCGATGCCCGCATCTTTGCAGAAGATGATCGGATTGAATTAATTGACGGAGAGATTATCAAGATGGCTCCCATTGGCCCCAGACACGCCGCCTGCGTGAAACGATTAGCAGAGTATTTAGGTGAAAAAGTTCGAAAACTTGCAATTGTCGGAGTCCAAGACCCTGTCTTGCTCAGCGATTTTTCTGAACCTCAACCAGATATATCGTTACTGAAAAGACGTGAAGATTTTTATTCCGAAGCGCATCCAACTCCCGAAGACATTTTAATCGCAATCGAAGTCGCTGACACCACTGCCGAGAATGATCGTCAGATAAAAATTCCTTCGTATGCACGCGCTGAAATTCAAGAAGTTTGGCTGATAGATTTGCCCAGTGATCGCATTGAAATTTACACCCATCCAAACAGTGGAATTTATCAGGAAATCCGTACCGTTCTGCGCGGTCAAAAAATTATTTCACCAGCATTTCCAAATCTCAAACTGAAAGCCGATGACGTTCTGGGATGAACGGTCATCGCTTTAGCAAATCAAAAAAAGCGTACGACAAACGTCCCGTTTGTTGTTCATTTGGGCTATCGCTTCTTCCGCTTTTTCAAATCAAACTTTTCTCCGACATTCAAAAAATAATACGGCTTCGATTCGTGTTGCTTCCCATCCGTAATCGCAATCTTCCCGTCCCCGATAATTTCAAATGTATCACCCTGCACAACAATCGCAGTGGATTCATACAGCCCGATGCCCAACAAATCAGGGTGCGCAGTGATGACTTCCTGTAAATCATTTTCGCGTTTGCGCGTATTGATATGCTGGTCAATCGCGACGCCACGAATAAATCCCAAGCCCGTTTCATACCCCTTCGCCATCATCACCGTATTCCCTTCGCGTGCGCCGCGAACCATATACGAAGCCTGAATGCTAGCGCCAGCCGAAGTGCCACCAATGACGCCGCCACGTTCGAGAACTTTCATCAATTCTTTGTGCGTGAGTGTATCAAGATAAGAATCCACGAGTCGCCATTGCCGTCCACCACCGAACCAAACTCCCGTAGCTTTGCGCAGCGGCGCAGCAAAGGCTTCCGTATTCGCAAGGCTACGGTCACGCGTATGCAACACCGTTAGATTTTTGATGCCGAACAATGAAGGATGATCAAACGGAATTTTAGAAATATCCGCATCTTCGGCGGCTGTCGGAATATAAACAATATTCGCGTCTTGACCACCAGCTAACTTTATGAATTTGTCAGAAATAGCAGGCGGAATTTTGCCTCCGCCGACGATGACTAGAGACCCTTTTTTAAAACCAAATTCTGGTTTTATAGCAATGCTGGCTAGACAAATAAAATTACATAAAATTATAATTAACAATAAAATAATTTTTTTCATAAATAGAATTTTAACTCACGTTACGCAGCGGAAAAATTGGCTTTTGACTTGACTTCGCATTTTTGCTTGAAAAATCAAGGATAAAAGCCTTCCTGAGACCAGAAACCATTTAGGCAGAAGCTCTTGGGGCAAAAATAGGGGTCAGGAAAACCTTTCAAACCGTCCTATTTATAGTGTCAAGCGTAAAGTCAAACTTTCGACTGCGTAACGTGAG
>JAYTCQ010000286.1:0-47140 GCA_043736395.1 Blastocatellia bacterium
CATAAGTTTTGAGGTCTAATGAGTGTCGCAGAGCCTGTTTTTATCGTACTGAGAAAATTCTTTATACCGTAGAATTTATGTTCAGGTGCTTAGTTGTAGCGTGAACTGTTAGTTCGCGCTTTTTCATAACTGTAGAATCTGGAAGTCCAAATAACTACAGTAACTGAAAATGCAAAGATAAAAGGGGAAAACCTGATTCAGGTTTTCCCCTTTTTTAGAATGCTAACGACTGAGTCGTTCTAATTTTATTAGAAAGCGGGAACAAGTAATTTCCCAGTGGTCGTTGAAACATAAGTCAGTGTCCGAATTCCTGACCATCCGGCATTGTTACGCGGAGTGATCAAAATCCCCGCGCCACCAACAGTTGGGAATTTCATGATGCCGACAGTTCCGGCGATGATGAAATTATTGATACCGCCAACAACGGTGACACGCGGCGCAGTCGCCGTAAAGACTGAGATCGAATGGCAAGTTCCTTTAATAAAAGCGCTGAAGCTTCGCGCGTCTTCATTGGCATTAAATAATTGCCCAACTCCGCTCGCAGCAGCTCCTGAAATCGCACCTGTACTGACATCCCCAACCAATCCACCAATGACAATCGTTTGTCCGGGAGCGACTGCTGGATTTTGTAATTCGGCGGCGAACATTCGCGGCAATTTTTCCAACTTTATGCCATCAAAATTTAATTCCAGAATTCCATCGACTGGTGCAAAGGAGGCCAGCGCTTTAAATCCGGTCGCGCCGTAATCACCGCGAATTTCTCCGGCTCCTGAAAAAAGGTATCCGGCGGGAGCTTTAATAAAAGCATTACCGGAAATGCAGGCTGCGGGCGTGACATTGCCATTCAGGTCTTGCGCCACGGCAATCAAATAACCGGAACTCATCGGGTCCATTTCCGACATTTTCATCGTGATGGTTGCATTCGGAGTCAGCGAAAAAGGAATATCTCCCTGCTGACAGAATCCGCGTTCAATAAAATAAAGGTGAACCTCCACTTGAATAGATGAAGGATTCGCAATTGTAATTAATGTGTCAGCCGATGCATCGGCATTACTGGTGTAGTAAGGAAAAGCCAGTACTGAGCCAGGCCGATTATCAACCTGAGCAAAAATTGAGATGGAGAACGTGACGAGAACAAGTGAGAAAAACGCTTTGAGGGCGCTACGGGTAAAGCTTGTCATAGGAACCTCTTAATTAGTAAAGAATGTGAGAATTATTTGGGATGAAATCTTTGGCGTACTTTATGAAGTTTAACATCGAAGGAAGGGAAGTCAATCAATAAATCATTAAGCATGAAGTAGGAGCATGGAGTACAAGCTTACTCCGTTTTCGCCCCGTAATATCCACTGCGCGTTCTGACTTTATGTTGTGGCTGGTTAATTCCAACTTCGATGCTGCGCCACTTTCCATCACGTTTATCGTTGGTGGGTTCGTAGACGATGGTGTATTGGTGGCGTAATTCTTCTACTGTGGATTCGAAGGCGTCGCGTAATTTTCCGCCACCGGGAGTCGTGAAAAATCGGCCTCCGGTTTTGGTCGCAAATTCGCGAATAACTTGCATTCCAGTGTCGCGATTGATTCCGATGCCTAAAGCTGAGTCACTGAAATCTACTGTATAGATCGTAGAATTCGAGACATTCGCGGCACGCAGGGCTTGATCGAATGAAGCTTTGCTGCTGGTGTCGGCTCCGTCTGAAATAACTAAAATTGCACGTCGCTGTTCGGGACGTAAAGCCAGTGCCTGGGCCGCTGTGACTACTGCATCGTACAGCGGAGTATTGCCGTCAGCATCCGTGTCCCACACCAGCGGATCAACGTCTTTGACTTCTGTGAAATCCTGAAGCTGTTTCACTTTGTGACCTTTGAAACCATAAATCGCAATCGTATCTCCGGTGCGAATCCCTGAAGCAAAACGAGAGCAGGCGGCTTTGGCGAGGCTCATTTTGGGGATCATGCTGCCACTCATATCAAGCAGAATAGCAGCTGTAAAAGGCGTTTCTTCAACGCCAAAACTGACAATCTTTTGGGCAGCGCGATCCTCAAAAATTTTAAAATTTTCAGCTTTTAAGCCGCTGATAAATTTTTCGTTAATGTCTGTTACCGTCACATTCAGAACTACCTGTGTGGTGTTCATGGAAACGATTAAGCCATCATCCTTAGTCTCTTCAGCGGGAGTTTCCTGCGTCTTTGGATTTTTCTTCTTGGCGGGTTGCTGTGCCAGCAGACCAACGCCGCAGAGTGCGAGGCTCAGAAAAGTTGCGAACCAGATTGATCGGCGAAGAGTCATGGCAAACTCCATTAACGGATGTAGGTGCGAAGGATTTTGACGAGCCGCAGCACATCGCTGCTGGAAATAATAATCGCTGCCGAAACAACATGGCGCGAAGTCTTTTCCATTTGCTTGTTCATTTTTTTGCAGGTTGCCGTCAGATTTTCAACAGCTTCTTCAAGATTTTTCGGCGGTGTAAATTCTTCTTCTTTGTTGGCGCTACCGATGTAATTGCGGATTTGTTTGGCGGCCTTTTCAATTTCGTGCAGCTTTTTTTCAGCAGATTTTCCGAGCGTTTCTTTATCAATTAATTCAGGCAATGTCTGGGATATTTCATAAGCCTGTTCAGAACTCTTGATTAATTTTTTCAGTTCAATTTCCGCCCGCTTAATCTTCATTCGATTCAGTGTATCCTGCATGCCTTCGCTGGGTGGTTCTTTTTTATCTTCAGGATCGGGCAATTGCGCCCACGCGAACGTCGCAAAAAACATGAGCCAGCTCAACGGCAACAGAAAAAATCGAAGGGGAGAAGTTAAAACTTTCACTGAATTTTATTCCGAAAATAGTTAATATTCACAGCCCATCAAACGATGTCTGCCATTTCCTTTCAGGCTCAGATCAATGCCGAGCAACTTACTGGCCAGCCCGCGCAGGACTTCGTCTTCAAGCTTTAAGTTCGATTGGAGGTCTACCCATTTCGTTGTAATCCCCTCCGCCATTTGGGCTTGAAGATGAGAAATCACTTGAATTTGTGAACGTTTATCATCGAGCGGCAATGCCAGAATCTCAAGATAATATCGGCCCTTGATCCAGTTGCGATTATCTTCGGGTGCCAGATTTGAGAAGTATTCCAAATCAGTTCTGGTATTCAATCCACGCGTAAAAATATAAGGTTTGGTAATGAATTTTCCATTTTCAAGACTGGTCGCTGCCGTCTCCATTTCAATTTTGCAGGACTGTAAAGCCTCCTGGAGTTGCTTACTCACCTCAGCGCGCGCCAGATTTATTGTATAAGGATTATCTAACGGCGGCGTAGCTTTTGGTTTTCCGATATTGATTTGCGCGAAAACTGGAATGGATGAAAAGGTGATAAAAAAGGCGAGACTAAATAATAGTTTGAATGAATTTCTCATGAGTTTCTCAGTGGTTACGAAGGTTCACGAATTCAAAAAAATACGTTAACTTCAAGCTGAAAAACAATAGCAGGTATCAAAGTGTAGCGCAAACTTTCCAGTTTGCGCTGTGTCGCGATTTAGCAAATGACAGGGCTGAAAAAATGCGAAGTGGCTAGGTCATCGTTTAGAGTTCACGCTTCAGCGTGTGTTCCGCCAGCGAAGCGCAGCGGAAAGACAAACTAAAGGTTTGAACTCTGAACGCTGGTTGCCCTACTTACTGATTATTACATTATCAAATTTAACGTTCGCGATGGCCCCACCGTTGTGAGAAGTCACGACTAATCCAACGTACGCTGTGGCGTTTAAGTTAATGACGGTTTGTGAACTCACGAGCGTCCACGTTGTGCCGTTGCTGGAACGGTAGCCGCTGAGAAGATTTCCCCGCCTGACGATTCGAACCCAATAGGGAGAGGCAATTCCTGTAATATTTCGGTTGCCGCTGTTGCTGGAATTCAATAAGCGCCATTGGAACGCCGCCCCATTTCCGGGTGTCATTACCATCATTCCATGAGCTGATGCCGGAGTTAATGAATCACGAATCATAACGCCCGCTTTAGCCCATGAATTCGTATTGTCCTGGCTTATGACGCGCGCTGTGATTTGTCCATCACCGGTGAAAGATTGCCACGCGAAATGGAATGAATCGGAATAATCCCAAATGTCCGCGCCAGATCCGCTAAGCGAAAAAATGCCAGCGGAAAAATTCGCGGAGCCACGTAGCGCCGGTGTTCCAATATCTTGGTTCCTCCATCCGGCTGGCAAATTCGTCACACTAACATTGATTATTGCAGCGGTTATTTTCGCTCCGAGATTGTCAAAGGCGACTGCGGTGATTTGATAATTTCCGACAGCGACATTGCTCCACGTGAATGAATACGGCGCTGTCGTGTCTGATCCGAGAAGAGTTGCTCCCTGATAAAATTCAACTCTGGAAATGGAACCATCACTATCCGCAGCGTTGGCATTAATCGTAATATTTGCCGGAGCTGTGAATGAAGAATTATTTGCGGGCGATGTCACGCTGACGGTTGGGAGCGCATTCGATTTAACGGTCGCATTAACGATTGAAGAAGTTGTCAGTGCTCCTTTATCATCAATCGCTTTGGCGGTGAAAGCGTAACTGCCAATGGCTACATTATTCCAGGTAAATGAATAAGGAGCTGTCGTGTCTGAACCAAGTAATGTCGTGCCCTGATAAAATTCTACGCGTGCGATAGTTCCATCAGCATCAGTAGCGGCGGCTAACAACTGGATTGAGGCAGGAGCAGTATAAATTCCGTTATTCACCGGGGAGCTTAACGAGACAACAGGCGAAATGTTCGCGGCGGACTGCGTTAGCAATTTTGCATCCGCCCAATCTGCGTGATCGTAACCGATTCCATCTGTGCCAGGCAGTACCTTCAGGCGTAAAACATTTTTTCCACGCACATCAACTGAAATAATTTGTGTCGGGGAAGCACCGGAAATTATGCCACTTTGAAACAAAACTACATTATCACCGAGGACTTGGAAGACGACGCTGCCATTGTTTGCGACTTCATCATCCACCCCGATTTCAGCCGTGAAAGTTGCATACGCTCCATTCAAATTGTAGGCGACATTTGAATCTGCATGAACGCCTAAGCCTTTCGCGTAAGTCTTCCCGGCGAGAGTCAGAACCTTACCATCATTCGCGGCTGTCTCTCCGTTGCTGCGGTCACGTTCGATGTTGCCCCAGCCGTTGAAAGCTTCAATCCAGGCGAGATCACTGAGGTACGTGGTCGGGCTGGCGGGATTCAAAACATAGATTTGAACTGCTGCCGAAGTCGCGCTAAGACCGGAGTTATCTGTGGCTTTGGCAGTAAGTCTATAATTTCCTGCGGCGACATTACTCCAGCTAAACTGATACGGCGCACTCGTCAGAGTTGCCAATAAATTTGCTCCATTGAAAATTTCTACTTTGGCAATAGTTCCGTCACTATCTGAAGCTGAGGCGTTGATGGCAACACTGGCTGGAGCCTTGAAGCTGGTTCCATTCAACGGGGCATTTAATTTCACGGTCGGCACCTGATTGGCTGCCGCTGCAATGTTGATGTTGACAGCTTTGCTGACAGCCGCGCCTTTGCTATCTGTGACAGTCAAAATTATTTCATAGTAATAGGTTCCTACGGTTCCGTGGTTTTCGACGACGAAGGAACCGCCGGAGCCTGTGACGACATTGAATGGATGAACATGCGTGTCGTGATGCAATAACACCTGCCAGCTCATTGAATTCGTCCCCAGACTTTCATCAGGATCGGACGCTGTTCCAGTATAAGAAACGGTCGCTCCCGGCTTGACAATTAAGCCGTTGACAGGCGCGGTAATGGTTGCCACCGGAGGACGATTACCAACCGAGACGGAAACTGTCGCAGAGGAAGAACCTCCGGCACTATTCGTAACTTTCAAGGTTGCCGTGAAAGTTTTAAAGACGCTTGAGACGTACGTGTGAACCGGATTCGCGGAAGTTGAAGAAGTGCCATCACCGAAGTCCCAGGCATAACTCAAGGCTAGATTATTTGGATCAGTTGATCCGGCACTGCTCAGGGTGACGGTCAACGGCGAACTTCCTGAAGTTGGAGAAGCACTGGCTACCGCGTTTGGAGCCGAAGCAAAACGAATTCGTTTGATTTTTCCAGTCTCAAGTTCGATGTAATAAAGTGCGCCATCCGGCCCTTGTTCTAACGAAACGATAGTTCCAACATTGGTGGCAAACGGTTCTATGCGCAGGAAATTTCGATTAGCATCAAAGACCGCGCGCTTGATCCATTGACTGGGATAATCGCCAAAGAAAAAGCTATCCTTAAATTTAGCGGGAAACTGCGAAGCGGTATAAATTGTTCCACCAATAATTGCTTGTCCGTCGCTGTGCGAATAGAAGTAAATTGGCTTGGTGATGGAACTGGCGGGAATGGCTCCGCACGGGCCGGGGAAGCTAGACGCAAAAGTCGCTTGTACGGCATCACCTTCAAAACAGGGCCAGCCAAAATTCGCGCCACGGGTCGCGCGATCAATTTCTTCATACGCTGCCCAGCCGACTTCTCCAATGAGAATTTCACCACTTGTCGGGTGAATCGCAAAGCGATAAGGATTGCGAAATCCTTTCGAAAAAACTTTGGATTTTACCGAATTGGTTCCATCGTAAAACGGGTTATCGCCGGGAGCCGTTCCGTCGGCATTCATGCGCAGAATCTTCCCATTTAAATAATCCGTATTTTGACTACGAAAGGATAATTCTTCGGGAAAATTATAAGCCGCGCTGTCACCCGTACTCACATAAAGTTTGCGATCGGGGCCGAAACGAATCGTTCCGCCAGTGTGAGCATCGCGGTCGTGGCCCAGGCAATCTGTATTTGGTGCGCAAGGTGTCGTCGTGAGTTTTCCGAGGATCACTGTTTCGCTGCCTGCTAATGCTATATCAGGATTAGCGGGATCAGCTTTGACTCGCGTCACGCGCCCCGTCTTGGCTCCACCGTCATTTGGATTGCCGTTAGGTTCATAGCTATAAAACAAATACACATAACCGTTGGCAGCAAAGTCCGGATCAAATGTTAATCCCAGTAATCCACGATCATTCACCGTATTAACGTGATTGGAAATATCAATGAAGGGAGTCGCGAGGAGGGAACCATTCTTATAAATTCTGACAATCCCGTTTTCCTGCCAGATAAATAATCTACCGTCCGGCGCAAACCCGAGTCCAACCGGCTGATAAACAGGCAAGGTCGTGACTAATTCAGCAGCGAAGCCAGCTTCTGAAAAAGTTTGTCCATGAATTGAATACGAAAATAAAAGACAGACGACGACAAAAAAACAGTTGAAGACAAACTTCGCCGGGGCGTGCGAATTCATTTCAAGTACCTCAAGATTTATGAATGGCAGGACGAATGGTCAAGCTCTCAAATCTAAAATGACCATAGTCCTAAAACCACTACATAACTAATAAATTAGTAGTTCCAGAAAATATTTAATTTTTTTCAGATGCAGTGAGCACGACTGGAGCGCGAGCGTCTCGTTTGCCCCGCGAGCGCGTGTAGCGCCGCTCGCGTGACGTGGTGAGCGGTTCACTTGATCTTCGGGTATTTCCTCGCCACTGCGTTTGCATCGCTTCGCTGGCAAACGGCAAGCGAGACGCTCGCGCTCCAATCATTATCATTGAAGCCTGAAGATTTTTTCTGACAGGAAATTTGATTCTAAAAGCGAGATGGAAAACTTTGCACGGCTTTGAAAATTTTTCACACCGGATCAAGTAAGAATTACCTGAAAAACAGCAAGATCAATTTTGCGACAATTCTGAATCGTGTCAGGAAGGCCAGATTTATTGATGTTTATCAATATTTTAAAGGTTCGAAATCTTTGGCACTGAGATTGCATTTACCAGTGTGGGGCAAAGAGACACCGAGGGTTTACCAGGTGTCAAAGTGATTACCAGTTTAGGTGAGGATGGTAATCGCACTATGTGGGCGCTGTAGCTAATTCCCACAGCTACAGCGCCTCCTATTTCCTCATATTATTTTTAAGATATTTATAAGTGTATTGCGTTCTATTATAAGTCCTTGAGCGGGTGTAGCTCTGATGGCATATGAATTTTCAATCTGTAACGACGGCAGCAGGGGATGCGCTTGCTGGTTGAATTCATGTGTCATCTGAGCTGCACCCGCCTTGGTTCCTGCCATCTTCTTCATCACTTCCTATAAAAAGCAGCCGCAAACTGAAGTTTGCCGGACTCGCCTGCAACACGTAAATCTTAGCGAAATATAAACTTGGCGATTTGACCGAATTCGTGTATAGTTCGGTTGAATTGGCGGAAATTAATCATTGAACTTTGGAAAGTAATAAGCAGATGTCCTGAACAATCAGTAATTTTGAGAATCTTTGTTAAGTTTATTCTTGAAGAAACGCCAATTTATAATTAAAAGCTATTTTCAGTTCGGTAATTAGTGAACTATAAAGATTCTTCACACATTTACTCTGATTACACTACACTGATTTTTGATACAGCCGTTCACTAATTACCACCAACTAATCGTGCCCCCCTCTGACAAATCACGATTAATATTATTATTGCTGAGAACACAATCTTCAGCATTCAAGTCTCTGAACGTCTCACGTTTATAAAACTCACATTTATGAGGAAAAAAATAATGAATCAGCAAGGAATGGTTAAGGCAGGCAGCTTCAATATCATTCGATGGATCGCGCTAGGGCTTCTTATAACGGGGATTACATTTGCTTATTCCACGCCATCCATTATTGGAAAGGCGCAAGTTAGTCAGAATTATGAAGGTCAGGTGGTTTCAACCGGCACTATCATCAATAAAAATGACTATGAGCAAATTGCAAAGTCTGCCATTGGCATGATTACGATGAAAGACGGCAATGAATTTCAACGCGCAGATTGTGCCCCGCGGACAACTCTTGGCGATGGAAGAATTTCTATTGGTGATGCCGTCCAGGCAATGCGCTATTCCGCCGGACTTGATCCGTTAACCGCTACCGGAGGCCCGTCAGCAGCGATTAAAATTGAAAGTGAGAAAGCTGGACTGGAAATGGCACGCGAAATAAAAGTTGGTCTGCCTACCTTTGGGCCAGGGACAGTGACCGTTCCACTAGAGCTGATTTCTTTGGGTAATGAAGCTGGCATGACTTTTACCCTTTCGTTCGATCCAACTAAACTAAGCAATCCGAATGTAGTACTTGGGACTGATGCAAGTGCCGGACTGTTACTCATTAATGCTGATCCGGTCACGCTTTTAGCCAACGGGAAAATTGCTGTTGGCGTCGTCCTTCCTCCTGGTCAGACCTTTGCAATGGGAACGCGTCAGTTTGCCAGAGTCACATTTAATGTTGCTCAGGCAGCATATGGTTCGAGCACTTCAATTGGATTTAATAGCTCGCCGATTCCGCTGCAAGTGGCAGACGTGAATGGAAACCTGCTTGAGCAGGCAATTTTTACCGGCAACCAAAGCGTGCAGTTGTTAATCCCGGCTCCAACTTTGACTTCAATTTCGCCTAATTCGGTATTGGCTGGAAGTCCTGCCTTTATTATCACCGTTACAGGAACCAATTTTATTCCGCAATCAAAAGTTCGTTGGAATGGAGTTGATCTCGCGACTTCATATGTTAGCGCGACGACCTTGACGGCAATCGTTCCGGCTGCAAATGTGACGGTTGCTTTAGCTGTTCCTGCAAATATCTCAGTCTTTAGTCCTGCACCGGGCGGTGGCACGACAACTTCATTACCATTTACGGTAAATAATCCAGTGCCAGTGTCCGGGACTTTGAGCAGCGCTTCCATCTTCGCTGGTTCGTCTGGGACGATTGATGTGAACGGGAGCGGTTTTGTGCCGGGTGCGATTGTCTATTTGAATGGAAGACCTTGCCCGACACGTTACATTTCAGGAACCAGAGTTTCCTTTGATTATTTGGCAGTGGATATTGCTTGTGCCGGAGTTTACACAATTCGTGTAATTAATCCGACACCGGGAGGCGGCACTTCAGGGGCAATTACACTGACTGTGGCTCCGGTGATTTCGGCCTTGAATCCGACGATTGCGTACATTGGGAATGGAAACTTCCTGCTGACGGTGACGGGCGTCGGATTTTGTGAGGGCGCGAGAATTCGCTGGAATGGAACGCCGCGTACGACAACTTTTGTGAGTCCTACGCAGCTGACAACTTTAATTTTGGGTACTGAGCTGACAACGGCAGGACCAGTCAATATTTCAGTGATTACTACAGATTTAGTGCCATCAGCTAATGCAACACTCACTGTCTCTGATTGTTCACCTGCGACTTCGACCATATCTCTGACGTCAGCAATTGATTTTGGGGATGCTGTGATTCCGGCTCGTGAACTGCAACCGACCTCCAGCCGTCCGTCCAGAACGTTCACGGTTGGCAACACGGGTTGTCAGGCCTTGACGGTTAATTTATCTGTTCTGCGTACCGGTGCAGATGTGACGAGCGGGAAGATTACGAATCGTGATGATAGTGCAACGTTCAATGTTTATCGGGTCACAGATGGCACTGCGACGTTATTGAATCTGGCAACGCCGGTGACCATTAATGGTTTTAGTTCGCAAACCTTCCGCATTGTTTTTGATCCGAAAATTCCGGCTCCGGCAGGTGCGATTACGAACCTGGCAGCCAGCCAGATAATTCCGGATGAAATCGTTTCCACCTTACAAGTCTCACGAAGTACTGACGGCGCTGCGACAGTGCTCGGAAGCAGTACATTGACCGGCAGAGTGCAAAACAATTCACGCTTTATCAATCCGTTGGCTCCACGCCTTGAACCACTTGTCGTCTTTACGAAATCAGGGGGGAATGAATTCACGGTGGAGGCTTCGGGCTACGATGCGAACACTGATATTTATTACTACACGTATCAATTTTTTGATGCGAGCGGAAATAAAGTCGGTACGGCTCCCGGCTTTAATTTAGACCTGAAAAAACTTGGAATTTTAAAAGGTCAGAGCTTCAGTCTGGTCAAGAAATTTACTGCCGACGAATGTGGTTTGAATGCCAGCCGCGTCCAGGTATTTTTCTACGATAGCGTAGACAATGCATTTGCGACTTCGGCAGCGATTGGTACGGGACGCGGACGCCTCATCAATGCGACCAGTGTTTCGGCGGCCAGTTACAGCCCTTCAGCGATTGCGCCGGAATCCATTGCTGCCGCTTTCAGTGAAGGCTTTGGTGCTGAAACTGACAGTGCGAAATCTTTGCCGCTGCCCTCTGAACTGGGAAGCGTCAACGTTTTTGTGACGGATAGTAATAAGGTCGAACGCGCAGCTCCTCTGTATTTCGTTTCTCCTTATCAAATCAACTATCAGATTCCTGTCGGCACGATGGACGGCGAAACTAAGGTTGTCGTCGCCTATAGAGGTGAAGTCATTTCAACTGGAACAATGACGGTGTCTTCGATGGCTCCTGCCTTGTTCACCGCAAATTCTGACGGGCAGGGAGCGCCAGCAGCCTACGTGACCAGAGTGATGGCAGATAATTCACAGGTGACCGAAGCCGTGGCGCAGTACGATGCAGCGCAGAAGAAATTTATGCCTGCGCCAATTAATTTAGGGCCGCCCGAAGAACAGGTTTTCCTGACGCTGTTTGGTTCCGGCATTCGCAACCGGAGCGCCATTAGCAGCGTCTCCGCGAAAATCGCTGGCGTCGATGCCGAAGTCCTGTACGCGGGGCCGCAAGGCTACTTTGTTGGCGTAGATCAAGTCAACGTTCGAGTCCCGCGCGCCGCGCTGGTCAACGGCGAAGTTGATTTGGTGTTTTCGGTAGACGGAAAAAAGGCAAATACCGTGCGCGTTCATATCCGCTAAGAATTCAGCGGGAGAGGCTCTCTGCTTCTCCCGTTTCTGGCATTATTTAATTATCAATAAAAATCAGCAATCAACATTTACTGTTGATTTTCCTTCGGAGGATAAGCAATGAAGTTTACGAAATTAAGCGTTGTGGGATTAAGTCTGGCAATGGTTCTGACCAACCTGGTTCCCGCCGCGGCTCTCACATCGAAAGCTCCTGTCGCCGCTCCCGGTGCTATCGGGATCGTCGAATCCAACGGCAGCGTACTCATTAACGGACGTGAAGCAAAAGGATTTGTCACGGTTTGGGGCGACGAATTAGTGCAGGCTTCGTCTGAAGCGCGAATTGTTTTTGGCGCATTAGGCGAAGTAAAAATTGGAGCCGGGTCTTCGCTCCAACTGAAAATGGAAAATGCAAAATTGCACGAAGCCGCCGGAACAAAGGCCTTCACTGCCGCGCTGCTGGGCGGAGAAATGAACGTCAACCTGCAATCAGAATCCGGCGCGTTAGTGAATTCTTCCAACTCAGAATTTACGGCTTCGCGCGGAGCTGATTTCAAAGTGAATTTGCAGGCCGGACATGCTTCCATTCAGGCCGGACGCGGCACGGTGTTAGCCAACGCTTATTCATCACCAGCCAAACCGACAGATAACAAAATTCTGACTTCGACGACGACAAAAAAAGATGTGCAATATTTAGCCGTCAAAAAAATGGAACGTTTGATTGGAAGTTTTCAAATCAAAGCGCCACAAATTGTCTTAGCCGAAGCTTCACGACGTGAACAGGCGATGCAGGATTTGAATGCGAAGAAAGCGTCTTTCTTACGTTCACTTTCACTGACGTCTTCCGGCGCATTTTACGGCGCGACCAGAACGGAACGCAGCCCGCTCGTTTCAATGACGAAAACCATCGGCGCAGCTGAATCACTGAGCGGAATTTTAATCAATGGCAAACTCAGTACCGGACGCGAATCGCTCTGGGGCGGAGAAATTTTAGAAGCGCCGAAAAATTCCGGTGCGCGATTAACGTTTGATTCGCTCGCGCAAATCAGCCTCAACAGCGGAGCCAAAGCAAAAGTCTCCATCGAAAAAACAGGCGCGCAGGTGGACACTCGCGTGTTGGCGACGCAGCTTTTAAGCGGCAACGTCAATATCAAATTTGATGCCGAAGCCAGCGGCTATGTCCGTGCCGGAGATTCCGTGATGGCGGCTTCACGCGGCGCGAACTTCCGTGTCGATATGCGGGAAGGCAACGGAGCCTTGGATGTCAACAGCGGCTCTGTGATGGTCATTGGCGACTGGCGTGTCATCGCTCCGGCAGTGATTAAAGATTCAAAGACGGGCAAAGTTGGATTCGATTCCAAAACCTACAGCATCAAGCCTGCAAATTTGATTTCTATGTTCAATGTTGGCGTCAAAGGCTCACGCAGTATTGCGATGCGCGTGACGGATGAAAATAACAAACCTGTTTCCGAAGCAGCCGTGAAATTCACGCTGGAAGGATCAGGAATGTTAGGCTCAGCGATGTTCGGAACGAATACGGCAGAAGTGCTGACTGATAAAGAAGGCATTGCCAAAGTCGTGTATCACGCTGGCAAAGATGTCGGAGCTGCAACTGTGAATGCCGAAGTGCAAGGCACGAACGCGAAGAGTGCAACCCGTGCGAATGTGACCGCAGTGCAAGACGATAATTTCTTCTCGTGGCGCGGAGGCTTACCAGCCGTCATCGTAGCCGCTGCCGCCATCGGCATCGGCGCCGGAGTATGGGCGACACGGAAAGATCAATTGCCGATTAAGGGAATTGGCGATGCGGTGGTTGTGCCGTAGTTGTTGGTGAGAGAGTTATAAAATTTAAAAGCCTGATTTTTAGTGATGAAAATCGGGCTTTTGTTCATAGTATCGCCTTTAGGCGAAGACTTTTGTTTGCTAAAATATTTTCGTAAAGGTCATTCACTAAAGATGGCTTATTTTAATTCCTGACCAAACTGTAACAAATATCCATTGCAATCCCGGATCGCAAATTCGCGCATGCCGAAGTCGAAATTTTCTATGGGGTATTCTATTGGTGCTTTATCTTTCAACTCTTCCCAGACCGCATCTACGTCATCAACATTGAAGTAAATTGCACCTGTCAGCATTGGAGTTTCGAATTTTGAATGTTTGCTGCGGAGTGAAAACATGAGTTCACAATCATCCTTGGCAAGACAGACCCAGCAAGCATTCTCAGCATCCGGGTAGAATGAAGTTGCAGTAAACCCCAATAAATCCTCATAAAATTTAATGGTCTGTCCGATGTCGGAAGCATCCAGCATCAATCTGATGTTGTTCAGTCTCATAGATATTAAAAGGAGTAGACGGGAGACAGTAGACGGTAGTTGATGATGTTAATCGTTCGACTCCCGTCTACTGTCTACTCTTTCCATCCTACGCTTTCTTCGCAGTGGTCTTTTTCGTCGTCGTCTTTGCTGTAGCTTTCTTTGCTGCTGCTACTGGTTTCTCGCCAGTTGTATATTCGCATTCTGGACAACTGTGAATAGTTTCTTCCTTGCGAGCATTGAATTTTTCCAGCAGGAATGGATTGTTGCAGCTTGGGCAAGCCTGCGCGACGGGTTTATCCCAGTACACGCGGTCGCATTCGGGATAGGCGCCACAGCCGTAAAAGACTTTGCCACGTTTGGATTTTTTGACGACGATTTCGCCTTTGCAGCCGGGACGCGTACACGCTACGCCAGTCGTTTCGCGCTTGATGTATTTGCAGGCAGTGCAACCCGTATATTCACCGTACGGGCCTTGCTTGATGGCGATTTGCGCGCCGCAGTCAGGACAATTTTCATCCAGTAATTGCGGAGCCGCCATCACCGCGCCGGACTTCGCAATCTTGCGCGTCGTCTTGCAATCAGGATAACCCGTGCAGGCGAGGAACGATCCGAAGCGTCCTTTTTTCAGCACCATTCCTTTGCCACAATTTTCACAGGTTTCGTTGGCGTAAGGATTTTCGTCAGTGGCGACGCCTTCGGCATTTGGTTCGCCAGTAGCAGTTGGCTTGACGATTTCGCGGGTGCTTTTGCATTCAGGGTAATTGGTGCAAGCCAGGAATTGTCCGAAGCGTCCAAACTTGATCGCCATTCTGGAGCCGCATTTATCGCAGAGTTCGTCGGTCAGAATTTCCTGCCGCTTCACATCTTTCATGTGTTCCTGCGCAGATTTCAAATCAACTGTGAATTTATCGTAGAAGCCCTTCAGCGAATTCGTCCACTTGATATTTCCGGCTTCGATTTCGTCAAGTTCCTGCTCCATTTTTGCGGTGTATTCAATCGCAAAAAGGTCAATAAAACTTTCGATCAAAAGATCATTCACAATCATGCCGAGGTCAGTCGGATGGAATTTTCCTTCGCGCTTCTCGACATACTCGCGATCTTGAATCACGCTCATAATCGAAGAATAAGTCGAAGGTCGTCCGATGCCTTTTTCTTCGAGCGCTTTGACCAAAGTTGCTTCGGTATAACGCGGAGGCGGTTCAGTAAAATGTTGATTCGGAGTCAATGAATTCAATGCGAGCGCATCACCTTTGACAACTTTCGGAAGCTTCGCGGCGCGCTCTTCGTCCTCTTCATCTTTCTCGTCTTTGCCTTCTTCGTAGACGGCGAGGAAGCCGTCAAATTTCATGACAGAACCCGTCGCGCGGAACGTGTATTTTTCTCCGGCGGCAATATCAATCGTCGTTTGATCGAAAATCGCGGGCATCATTTGCGAAGCGACAAAACGCTGCCAAATCAGGCGATACAATGCGAGTTCATCTTTTTCTAAATATTGTGCGATGGATTCCGGCGTGTAAGAAACAGCCGTCGGGCGAATCGCTTCGTGCGCGTCTTGTGCATCTTTTTTCGAGCGGTACTGAATCGCTTTTTCCGGCAAATAATTTTGACCGTAACGCGTGCCGACAAAATCGCGAACTTCACTCAAAGCCCCGTCAGAGACGCGCGTCGAATCAGTACGCATATAGGTGATTAATCCGACGGAGCCTTCGCCAACGTCTTTGCCTTCATAAAGTTTTTGCGCAATCTGCATCGTCTTCTTCGTTGTGAAGCGCAGTTTGCGGGAAGCTTCCTGTTGTAATTTTGAAGTGATAAACGGCGGCACAGGATTTCGTTTTTTCTCTTTGGTTGTGACTTCGGCGACGGTATATTTCGAACCTTCTAACTCTGCCAGAATTGCCTTCGCCTCAGCTTCATCTTTGATGTGAATTTCGTTTTTCTTCGTGCCTTGATCAAAGCCGGAACTCTTCACCGTCAGATCATTAATTCTAAAAAGTTTTGAATCAAAATGCGGTGGAAGCTGCGCTGCCAAGTTCGCCGTGACTGACCAATATTCTGTTTTGATAAAGGCCAGAACCTCGCGCTCGCGATCTACGACTAAGCGGACGGCGACAGTTTGGACGCGTCCGGCGGACAGCCCACGCCTGACTTTATCCCACAGCAGCGGAGAAACCTGGTAGCCGACCAAGCGATCTAAAATTCTTCGGGCTTGTTGTGAATTTACTAAATTTTCATTGATCTGCGCCGGATGATTAAAGGCCTCGTTGACCGCGGCTTTGGTGATTTCATTGAACATCACCCGGAAGATTGGTTTTTTGCTTTTGCCTTTGCCGCCAACTTCTTCAGCAATGTGCCAGCCGATAGCTTCGCCTTCGCGGTCAGGGTCAGTTGCGATGAAAATCGTGTCCGCAATTTTAGCAGCGGCTTTCAATTCTCTGACAACTTTTTCTTTGCCGGGCATGACTTCGTAGGTTGGCTCGAAATTATTTTCGAGATCAACTCCAAGTCCTTTTTTCGGCAGATCTTTGATGTGACCGACCGAAGCGAGCACGGTATAATCTTTGCCAAGATATTTGTTAATGGTTTTCGCTTTGGCAGGCGATTCGACAATGACTAATGATTTCGACATAAATATTCCAGAAAAATAATAGCGTGGCTGAATGCTCAGCCTATTAGCAATACACTTAAAGATGAAGCTGTGTCAAATAGCACGAATTGTTTTCTGAACACAAGCGGGAAAATGGAAAAGTGAAATTCAGGATTATTCGGAATTTAAAGAATAGACCGCGGAGCGTGCGGATTAGGCGGGTTTAATCCAATCATTTATATTATTCGGGAAAGTAAAAGGAGACTGAGCTAAGGCTCAAAAACAAAATAGCTTATCCACGAAGTACACGAAGGTCACGAAGAAAAGAATGAAGTAGCGACTGTGTAAATAAGGGATTTCCCCCTGCTTCGTGACCTTCGTGTACTTCGTGGATAAGCTGTTTTGTTTTTGATAATTAAATTAACAAGATGAAGAATCCACGAATCAAAATCAAAATTTGTTGTATCAGCTCCATCGCCGAAGCGCGTCTCGCAATTTCTTATGGAGCCTCTGCGCTTGGGTTGGTTGGAAACATGCCCAGCGGCCCCGGCGTGATTGAAGACGAACTGATCCGTTTAATTGCGCAATCTGTCCCGCCACCTGTCGCTACATTTTTATTAACCAGCGAAACATCTGCGGAGGCGATCATCGCGCATCATCATAGAACGTTCACAAATACGATTCAGATTGTCGATGTGTTGATTGATGAAAAATATGATGAAATCCGCCAGACTCTGCCACAGGTGAAATTGGTGCAGGTAGTCCACGTTATCAATGAACAATCCATTGATGAAGCGGTGCGGCTTTCTGCCTCTGTGGATGCTTTATTATTAGATAGTGGAAATCCGAATTTAGCGGTGAAGGAACTTGGCGGAACGGGGCGTATTCACAACTGGAAACTCAGTCGAAAAATTGTCGAGCAAGTGAAAATTCCTGTCTTCCTCGCCGGGGGATTAAATGCTGAAAATGTAAAAGCCGCAATTGATGAAGTGCAGCCGTTCGGACTTGATTTGTGCAGTAGTGTGCGTACGAATGGCGCGCTTGACGACTTTAAGTTGGAAGAGTTTATGAGAGCGGTATAGCGCAAACTTTCCAGTTTGCGTTTTTTGCTTAAAGGTACCCTAGTAGAAAAACATCTACCTCGTCAGAAAAGCTGGTTACCTCAGTTTATCTGTAATGGAAAACGCAAACTGGAAAGTTTGCGCTGCGTCGCTTTCCTATTCGTCAGCCGCATCCAATGCTTCTTCCAGCGTGAAAGCGCCTTCATACAAAGCCTTGCCGATAATCAAACTGTCTACGCCGAATTCCTGTAATTCTTTGACGGCGTAGATGTCGTCCAAGGTTGCGACGCCGCCGGATGCGGTCACTTTTAATCCGCTCAGTTCGGCGATCTCGCGTGTGGCTTCGAGGTTGATGCCGCTCAGCATTCCGTCGCGGGCGATGTCGGTGTAAACAATCCGTTCGACTCCCATATCTGCAACTTTTAAGGCGAGGTCAACGGCGGTCATGTCCGCAGTTTTTTGCCAGCCGCGCAGCGCGACTTTGCCTTCGCGGGCGTCAATGCCGACGACAATCGTGGAGCCGAAATCATCAAGCAATGCTTGCAGCAATTGCGGGTTTTCTATCGCGGCTGTACCGACCACGATGCGCGTGACGCCTAGGTCGTCCAGGCGTTGGACTTCGTCAACGGCGCGGACACCTCCTCCAAATTGAATGGGCAAATTTATCTGGTACAAGATGTCGCTCATGACGCGAATATTTTTGCTGTCGTCAAGATTCATCGCACCGTCGAGATTAACGATGTGAATCATCTCGGCTCCTGCGTCGTACCATTGTTTGGCGATGGCAACGGGATTCTCGGAGTACACGGTTTCTGCGGAAGCCTGACCCTGTGTCAGTCGTACGCAGCGTCCACCGCGCAGGTCAATTGCTGGGATGATAATCATGGGATTGGTGAATTTGACGATTCTCTAATGACATTGCTCTGGAAACTATTCTGCTCAAATACGCTGTGGCAAGGAGAACAAAGTAAAGCGAAGAAACTTTGTTCTGAATGAACGGTTAAATACTACTCAATTTACTATTTCAGGCAAGCAAATTTATCAAATTTACGAAAATAACCGATAAAATAATTCTTTGGCAATTGAAGCGTGAGCTGTCAGTTCGCGCTCTTTGTAACGCAAGTCGCTGGTTAAGAAACTCGCGAACTGACAGTTCATGCCACTTCACATCTTGAAATAAAATTATAAGCTCTCCGCCTGAATATGGTATATTCAGTCACAACCTACCATTCCCCGTAGTAGTTGATTAGATTTTCACGCCCCACCAATTTTCTTCACAAATATTATGGCAAAAAGGCTTAATCCAGTTCTGCGCTTCACTCGCGCGCTATTTCCGATCGCAGTTGGCTTAATGATCGTGATCGTCGCTTTCGAATCGTGGATTGTATATCGTGTGACGCATCCGGTCAGGACGGCTTTCAGTATTACGCCTGCGCATTATCAAATTTTCACCGGCGATTCCATGGCGTGGAGCGAGGAGCAGTGGGATAACTCTGACGGCACGAAGGCGACCGGATGGTTTCTGCGTGGCGTGACGGGATCACCTGCCATTATTCTGAACCATGGGTATGGCAAAAATCGTTCGGAGCTTTTGAACCTTGGCGTCAAATTGTGCGAAGCTGGCTATCACGTCTTACTCCCGGATTTACGAGGGCATGGCAAGAGTCCAATCAATTACAGCTCGCTCGGAGATTACGAAAAAAGTGATGTCAGCGCGGCTGTGAATTTTGTCAAAATAAAAAAGAATGCGCAGGGACAATTATTGGTCGATGGCGCGCGGATTGGTTTGTATGGAATCTCAATTGGAGGCTATGCCTCCGTCACCGCGACAGCCGAAAATCCCACCGTAAAAGTTGTGATTGCTGATGGTTTGTATCCCAAGCCGGATTGGTTGACGCACCGTTTATTACAGGAAACATTTAACATGTCACCCACCATTGTGACCCAATTTGCTAATTGGGGATTACAGGTATATTTCTCAGGAACGTACGGCGAAGGCTCCGCTGCTGAATCATTAAGCCGCTACAAGGATCAAAAATTGTGGCTGATTACTTATCCTTCAAGTAATGCAGAATTGGAAGAACTTAACAAAATGACATTGGATTTATTTCAACAGGCACAGTTCCCGAAAGAAATTGCCCGCCTGGATAAATCACGCTATGAACTTTCAGACGCGTATGATGATCGGATTATTGCGATTTTCAGAAAAGATTTGCCGCGATAGTTTGGAGTTTATCGTTTGGAGTACACGCTTCAGCATGGTTTTACATTGCACCAGGAATACTTTGATGGACATCTGACATTCACTAATCAGTAATTTGGTAAGGCTACGTGCTTGCTGTGAAAGCGGGTTTACGTGGTTGGCTATATACACAAAGCAAAAATAAGTTAGAAAAATTAAGGACAGGTTTCAGCGTGGTTTTTATTCTGGTGAAATGTAAAACCACGCTGAAGCGTGTAATCCAAACTTTTACGGCTTATCAAAATATGGATGAGTTAACAGCATTGGCTTGATCTGCGCGCCCGTTGGTTTTTTCAATTCCAGTTCTTCAATCAATGATGATGGGGCGACAACTGTGGTGCTCACGCCGCTGCCATAGCCTCCTCCGCCCGCGCGATTCAGTACATAACTATCATTTCCCACCGCGATAATTTGCGCTTTCAATTGCTTCACAGTTAGCTCGCCAGTGCTTGCGCCGCGAATTAATTCTTCGCGTCCGTCTTCGACATAAACCTTGTAAGTTAAAGTCGGATCGCTTAAGCCGCCACCTTTAATAATAATTCCGTACGGCATTTCCAGCGCCTTACACATCTTCAGCATATCGGTTTTAAGCTGCTCTAAACTTTTGCCTTCGCTGGATTGGATGAAGAGGTTTCCGATTTCGGTAGAGACACCACCATTTGCGCCGGAACGTCCGTGTCCATTGGACAAGAGAAAATTTTTGCGCGGACGTCGCGACTGTAAAAGTGTTTTCAAAACACCTTGTTCGACCAGTGAAATTTTGCGGGCTGCGACTCCCTGATCGTCAACTTTATATGAACCGAGCAACGCTTTGTCGCCGAATTTTTCCTGTGTCGGATCGTCATAGACCGAAATGTGAAACGGCAGAATACGACGATTTAAACGATTGGCAAGTTCGCTGCGGTCTTCGCCCTGCATCCCAACCGGAGGACGATAGCTGCAAAGTTCTGACGCTAAAAGCTGCGAAAACATTTCTGCGGAAGCTGCGCCCGCAAACAACACAGGCCCTAGATAATTATCATTCAACACCGGAGCTGATTGTAATTTTGTCACCTGGTCAGCCATTTTTTGAATGGATTTCGTCATCACCTCCATCGAAGGCAATTCCTCAAAACTGGTTGCATAAAAAGGTGTTGAGAGACCAACCCACATCCCGTCCGCCGCCTGTGCTGAAGCCTGCGCTTCAATCGTAATCATCACAAACGGACGACGAATTCGAGTTCCTTCACTGTTGACGAGATAGCGATTGACGAGCTGTGCCTGAAGGTTAACGCCGGATTGTTTGATGTTCGGATACTGTCGAAATAAGGCAGATAATTCGCGAACGGTTTTTTCCAATTGTGACTGATCGAATTTAAATTCCGGTTTCGGCAAAATTAAATTAATCGCTTCTTCTTTAGAAAAGTCAGGAATTTTTTCTTCGTCTACACGGTTTTTTAAGAAAGCTCGCTTGCGTGCAATCTGCTCGACTGCCGCGCGGTAAGCGGAATCTGTCGCTAGCCATAATTCGTGGCGCAGCGAATTATAATTGTCCTCAATTGCCACCTGCATCGGAAAACCACCCGGCTCATTATCGAAATCATAGCCGCCCACACGCACTTCAACTGTAGCGACCCGCGCACGGTTTGGCTGTGAAAACATAATGCCACCAAACGCAGCGTTGATGTTCACGCCCTGCGTGTCCATCATTTCATATTCGATGAAATACGGTTTTTCCTGACCGGGAATGACGAGCTTATCAATCGAACGCTTTAATTCGTCTTGCAATGCCTGCAACACGACATCTGTTTCTTTGGCGGGCGATTGCGCAAAAACTGAGAAAGATAAGGAGAGGCAGAAAATGATTGCCAGTAAGGTTGAGTAACGTGTCGAAAGCTTATTCATAAAAAAATTGGAGGGCAAAAAATCATTATCGCAGCACTGAAAAAAATTAATGACTGACTGGTTTTTCCAGGCTTGGCGGCGGCAAAATCGGCAATCGTTCATTCGACTTCGGTTTTTTCTGCACTTCGATTTGCGTCGTCAGAATGCTCGGAGAAATTGCCGAAACGGGAACCCAGCCTGATTCTGCACCGCACACGCCATTGAAAACTTCGGTCGAATTACTTGCGGCTACAATTTTACTGAACGAAGTCAGCGGGGTTCCGATTAAATCTACGCCGCGTACTAATTCATCAGGTCGCCCGTCAGCATACACTTTATAAACCATCACCGGAGTCACCTGAAATGCCTGCGGTGCGGATCTTCCAGTGGTAGTAAATCCGCCGGAAATATCCACAAATACCAGCCCAAATGGCTTGTTCTGCTTTTTGCATTCTTCAATCAACAGTTCACGCAGCTTGGTTTCAGAAACGGTTTCTGCGGCCTGCACCAACAGATTTCCCTGACGACCGACGGCACGCATGCCAGGCTGTTTGCGTCCGTGCCCATTAGAGTTGGAGAAATTTTTGATCGGTGCGCGTGACATCAAAAAGTTTTTCAAGATACCGTTTTCAACTACGGCGACGCGCTGCGCTTTCACGCCTTCGTCATCAAATTGATAGTGTCCATTCAAATCAATTCCGCCCAATTGTTTGAGCGTCGGATCGTCAAAAACAGAAATGAAGGATGGTAAAATTGGCTTATTAACCTGCTTCGTAAAAGTTTGTCCGGAGTCTTCTTCTTTCTGCCGATGGCCTTCGATGCGATGTCCGAAAATTTCGTGGAAGAAAACGCCACTGGCTCTTCCAGACAAAATTGCCGGGCCGGTGAACGGCTCAATCACGGGAGCTTTGCGCAAATCCATTAAATCTTTCGCCATCTTTTCGACTGCCGCAGTGATAACGGAATCAGCCGGTAATTTGTCCGGTGTGAAGGCGTCAAATGTTTCGTAGCGGTACAGCTCCATGCCATCTTCGGCTTTGGTGCGGGCATAGATCGTCAACCTCGCGTGGGTGCCTCCGTGTTGAATCGAAGTGCCTTCGGAGTTGACTAAATACTTGGTCGTCGCGTCCATATTGAACGACGCGTTGGAAGATAAAATGTCTGGATATTTATTGAATAATCCAGACCATTCTTTTACCTTTTTCTCCCACGCGGCCTTATCTAATTTGTTCAGGACGGGAGTCGCTGTCACCGAAACCTGCGGAGTCTCACGCGATAAATCTGCTGATTGATCTTCTTCTACAACTTTCACAGCGCGGTCAGCTTTGATTTGAATCAATCGTTCCTGCGCAGCTTTATATTTCTGATCCGTAACCATCCAGATTGAACTTTTGATGGAGTCCAGATCGTCTTCCGAAGAAATCGGCGTCGCGCCACCGCCACCGTAATTTCCGCCGCCGCCTCCGGCACGATGCGTATTGTCGAGCTGGTAATCACCTACGCGAACGTCTACGTCAAGGAAGCGACCACGATAGTTATCGCTATTTTGGAGCGCGCCGTACTGGGCCGTAATCGCCGTCTGATTGGTTTCATACACTTGATATGCAATCAGATAAGGAGGCGGATCGCCTTTTGTTTTCAGTATCTTTTGCGCTCTGACCAATTCATCCTGCAACGCAGTCAGAACAATCCCTTTGTTGGGTGTACTGACAGGCGCTGGTGCAGGTTTTTGACTTATAGCGGACTGTGTCAAAAGGGAAGCAATTAGTAACGCGTGGAGGAGGTTTCTCGTGAACAGGAATTTCATTAATTTTATCAATCCTTTCGTGATAAGGAAGCTAACTTATTTTAGGCAGGAGAAGCAAGTGAAAAAATTGAAGTGGAGGGAATTAAGGCGAGTCGTTATTTTTCGGTCGCGTAGCGACAAATTGAATTTACTAATTCACACGCAGATATTTTGTGAAAATAGTGTCCGGATCATTAACGCCATAAACAATCGCCGTCTGATCATCTCGCAATCGAAACGTGCTAGCGATGCGATCCCAGAAGGAAAAGACACTGCCGAAATTGCTGTTGGTTTCTCGTATGATATTGGAATGGTGAACGCGATGGAGCGATGGCGTGGTAATCACTACACGCATAGCTTTATCAATGAAAAGCGGTAGGTTGATATTGCTGTGATGCAGAAAAATGACGATGACCAGCAATGTGTCATAAAGCAAAATTTGTGTCAGCGAAAGTCCTAACAATGCGATCACAATTAATCGTAATCCAGCGGAAATTAAAGCTTCGCCCGGATGAAAGCGCACCGCCGTCGTGACATCCATGTCCCGGTCACTGTGATGAACAGAGTGCAGACTCCACAAAAAAGGAATCATGTGATTTGCTCGATGCCATAAATACATCCAACCATCCAGCAAAAATATGGCGAGAATATTTGCCGCAAAATCCGGCAATGCCAGTAGGTGTAATAATCCAAATTGCGAATTTTCCGCCCAGGTCATGGTCTCCGTGAGAAGGAATAACATGACTAACCCGGTCAGGACAGAATTAAACAACCCTAATCCAAGGTTGCGCCCGGCGTGCTGCAAACGATGCGAACGCCCTTGAATAAAGGGGATGACGCTTTCCAGTGTCCAGATCAGAACAAGTGCAAACACCAGAATTAGTTTTTGTGAACGGATTAATTCATTCATGAATTAATGACAATAAAATTAATTTCGTTATAATTCAAATTGTATTATTTTAAGGAAGGCTATTAAGAAAATCTTATGACTGATGACTTCAATCTTTACCCTTTGCATGTGTTTCGGTTGGTCGCGCAGCACTCCAGTGTCACACGTGCGGCGCAGGAGTTGTTCATTTCTCAGCCTGCCGTTTCGGCGCATCTGCGAACCATCGAAGCGAAATACGGCGAATCATTATTTGAAAGAACACCACGCGGGATGACGCTGACTGCGGCGGGCGAAATTGTGAATGAGCACGCGGGACGATTGTTTGCTTTATACGACGGCGTGACAACTGCGCTGGATGAAGTACGCGGCAAAGTGCGGGGTGAAGTTGCCATCGCCGCGTCAAGCACTCCGGCGGCTTATCTGGTTCCGCAGTTGCTCAAAAATTTTCAGATGAAATATCCAGAAGCTCGTCCGATTTTAAAAGTTGGCGATAGCGGCGAAGTCCTGGCCTGGTTGCACGATTTTCGCGTGCCAATCGGGGTCGTCGGAGAAATGGCAATCACCGCTGATTTGGAACGTCTCGAAATCGGCTCCGATGAATTGCAATTGGTAGTCGCGGCAGATGATTCTTTAAGCAAGGTCAAGCAAATCAAGCCTGAAAATGTCGCCCGAAAAACTTTATTCCTGCGCGAGTCCGGTTCGAGTACACGTGCCGGAGCCGTAGAATTACTGGGCGATTTATTCAATTCCTTCGAACGTATCGTCGAAATCAACAACACCGAAACCATCAAACAATCCGTCGCCGCAGGCTTAGGCGTAGCCGTGTTGTCGTCGTGGACTACGAAGCTGGAAGAACAGGCAGGATTGCTGAAGCCCATTAAAACCGCGCTCTCGCGACACGAACGAAAATTTTATGTGGTGAAACGCAAAGATCGAAAACTGACAGGAAGTGCGGCGGCGATGTGGGAATTTTTTACGAAAGGATAAACATTCAGAGTTCAAACTTCACTTTGCTCAACGCCGCGCTCCGCGGTCGTTGGTACGTCGAGATGGATATCACAACGCAGCCTGTCAATGACCTATATAGAGTCAAGCGATGGATACTGTTCTGACAATGAAACGATTCATTATATGGAAGATTGTAGCTAACATTGAGCCAACAGTTCCGGTTAGAGTGATACTTGCCAAAACCAGAACCACGAAGATTTCCCAAGTTGATGGTGAGCTTAGTGAGCCAACAAAAGTGATTAAATTTTCACGGTGAAAAAGTGCGGCGAAATAATCAACTAACCAGTAAAGTAGTGAAAATAACACTCCATACGCATAGCCTTCAGTGACGGCTCTACCAAACCAATTTGTTCCTAAAATTGATCTTTCGCCATCGTGAAAACCGCGCCAGAAAATCAAAAGGGTTAGCGGTAAAATCCAAACAAAAAGCGAGTACATATTGTCGCTAATTTGGTAGAAAAGATTACTTGCTCCATTGGCATACAATAAAAAGAGCAACCCAAAAAATAAAAGAACCAGCGAGTCGCAAAGACCGCAAATCAATGACAGTTTTGTTTTCGCTGGTTCCATAATTTTTTCCAATAAAATTAATTGCTGCTCGCGCTATCAGCCCGATTCAACAGATTTGGATACAACGGAAATCTCGCCGTCAATTCCTTCACCTTCACCGAAACCTGTTCGCGTACCGCTTCATCAGTCGGTGCGCTCAGCACTTCTGAAATTAATCCAGCGATAGTTTTCATTTCCTCTTCGCCCATCCCGCGTGTAGTCAATGCCGGAGTTCCGATCCTGATTCCACTGGCTTTCATCGGAGGATTTTGATCGAATGGGATTGAATTTTTATTGACGGTGATGTGCGCAGAGTCCAGCGCTTTTTCAGCGTCTTTTCCGAATAAACCTTTGCTGAAAACATCAACTAAAAAGACGTGGTTATCGGTTCCGCCGGAGACAATTCTAAATCCTGCTTCGGCCATTCCATTGCACAAGGCCTGCGCATTTTTGATGACTTGCGCCTGATAGGTTTTGAATTCGGGTTGGAGAGCTTCCTTGAAGGCTACGGCTTTCGCGGCGATGATGTGAACTAACGGGCCGCCTTGCACGCCGGGGAAAACCGAACGATCAACGCCCTTCGCGAATTCTTCTTTGCACATAATCATTCCGGCTCGTGGCCCGCGCAAAGTTTTATGCGTCGTCGTCGTCACGAAATCCATGTGCGGGAACGGCGAAGGATGAACTCCGGCGGCGACTAATCCGGCGATGTGCGCGATGTCCGCCATACAGAGCGCGTCTACAGATTTCGCAATTGCGGCAATCCGTTCAAAATCAATGAGGCGCGAATACGCCGAAGCGCCGCATAAAATCAGCTTGGGTTTATGTTCCTTGGCGAGCTGCTCCATTGCGTCGTAGTCAATGGTTTCGTCTTCGGCTGTCACACCGTACGGCACGATTTTGTAGCTCTTGCCTGAAAAATTCAGCGGATGCCCGTGCGTCAAATGTCCGCCGTGTGAAAGATCAAATCCCATCACCGTATCGCCGTAATTCAAGACGGAAAGATACACCGCCATGTTCGCTTGCGAACCGGAATGCGGTTGGACGTTGACGTGTTCGGCGCCGAATATTTCTTTCGCGCGCGCGATGGCAAGATTTTCTACGACATCGGAATATTCGCAGCCGCCGTAGTAGCGTTTGCCGGGGTAGCCTTCGGCATATTTATTCGTGAAGGTAGAACCGGCGGCTTCCAAAATGGCTTCAGAAGTAAAATTTTCAGAAGCAATCAATTCCAGCCCTTCGTGCTGGCGGCGCGTTTCATTTTGAATAGCCTGATAAATTTCGGGATCGGATGCTGCAAGATTTTGATAATGATTCATAAATAAAAAGTGATGAGTAACGAGTGATGAGTGATGAGTAATAAGGAACGAGTGTCTTTCAACTCATCACTCATCACTCGTTACTTATCACTTTTCTTCCATTTTCGCAATTTTCTCAATCCGGCGTTCGTGACGTCCGCCGCTGTCGAATGAGTTAGTTAAGAATGCCTGTACAATTTCTTTGATATTTTCCGGCGGAGTCGTGCGGCCTCCGATGGCGATGATATTGGCGTCGTTATGATGCCGCGCCAGTTCGGCGGTTTCTTTGTTCCAGGCCAGCGCGGCGCGGATGCCGTGAATTTTGTTGGCCGCAATGGAAACACCTATGCCTGAGCCGCACAGCAAAATGCCACGTTCGACCTCGCCTTTGACGACGGCCTGTCCAACTCGTTCGGCGAAGTCGGGATAATCAACGGAAACATCGGCAGAATTGGTCCCGAAGTCTTCATATTCGACACCCATTTGCGCGAGTTGTTGCTTGATGTTTTCTTTGGTTTCAAATCCGGCGTGATCGCTGGCAATGGCTACTTTCATGATTAATTAGAGGGTCAAGAGCGTTTCTATTCTTAAAAAAGAATAGTACATTACGGCAAGAATAAAGATCAAATGAAGAAATAAGTGATGAGTAGAAAGTGATGAGTGATGAGTAACGGGAAAAGTATGAATGAAGATTCGCAACGGAAATTAATTGATCAAAGACCTGGGTTCTCTACTCATCACTCATCACTCATCACTCATCACTTATTTCTTATCCCTTTAACTTTTCTTCTCATGCTTTTCCTCTCCTGGCGACGGTGGACTTCGCCAATTGCGGATTCGGGGCGCGAGATGGATTTGCCTCTGCGGTTGCTCAACGGCGAATTGCTCTACCGTGATATTCATTATCTTTACCCGCCTTTTTCTCAATATTTTAATGCGCTGCTCTATTGGATTTTCGGCGTTCGTCTTGAAGTCCTGAACGTTGAAGGGATTTTTTGCAGCGCGATCATTGTCTGGATGTGTTGGTGGATTGCGCGTCGAATTTTGCCTGAAAAAGAAGCTGTTTTGGCTACGCTGGCAATCATTGTCTGGTGCATTTTTAAGCCCGAAGGAAATTTGATTGCGCCGTATTCGTTTGCGGCTTTGCATGGGATGATGTGGGCGCTCGGAACCTTAATCGTCACGCTGAATTATGGAGAAAAACATCGTTGGCGATACGTAATTTTAGCAGGAGTTTTGATTGGACTTGCCGGGATTACGAAACAGGAATTTGCTTTGACGGCGACGGTGACTTGGAGCGCTGGATTGTTCTTTATCCATCGCCATGAATTGAAAGATTTAGCCATTCGATTATTCGCTTCGGCGAGTGTTGCGATACTGATTGCAGCTCCGGTGTATGCTTATTTTCTATCGCATGTCGGATGGAAAATTTTAATTGAAGATTGCCATTTGCTATACACCAACATCCCGAATTCATTGGTGTTCTATAACGCTGTCAGGTCGGGACTCGATCATCCGTTTTTGTCTGTATTGCAAATGATCGGAGGTGTTGCGGTCGCCGCAGCGCTCAGCTTTTTCATCTTAGCTGTGAGCGTCAAAAATAAACGAAAATCATCCGTTATTTTTTGCTTGGTTTCGGTGACGGTGATCGCCATAATTTTGCAAGTTTCACACGGCAGATGGGACGGCAGTCCGCTCCGCGCCTTACCATTTTTATTGATCGGATTAAGCCTGATTCATTTTTTCAGCCAGGACAAATCAAAGCCGAATTTTGCATTATTTGTTTTGGCAATTTACAGCTTAACGGCTTTGATACGTGTCGTGTTACGCGTCCCCAGTGGCGGCGCGTTTGGCGGATATTTTCTGCCAACGTCGTTGATCTTAATTGTATATATTTCGGTAATTGTCTTGCCAAAATTTGGAGAGCAATTTTCTGACGAACCCACCACACATGCTTACAGAAATTTTGAATCTCTCTGGCGTCCAAAATCATTGCACGGGCGAATAAGTTTTGGTGTTTTTTCGTTGCTGAGCCTATGGCTAATCATCACAATTTTTGTCTTCGGTTATCGTTATCGCAAGACGTTTCCGGTTTTATTGGCTACACCGCGCGGCAGTTTGTATGTGACGAATGGCAACGCCGTAGCGATGAATGAAGCGCTTGATTTTCTGGCAAAAAATTCAACTACCAATGATCTTATCGCGGTCGTTCCGGAAGGCAGTGCGCTTGGTTTTTTAAGTAATAGACGTTTGAATCAACGGCATCAAATTTTAATTCCTGACTTTATGGACGCGAGCGAAGAGCAACGCGCCATCGCTCAATTAAGCCAGGTAAAATATGTTTTGATTGTGAATCGTCCGATGCGCGAATTTGGATTTGAAGCTTTCGGACGAGATTTTTATCAGGCTTACGGCAGTCATCTTCAGGAAAATTATCGCGTAGTAAAAATGTGTGGAGCAGAGACTTCCGCCGAAATAGGAAATCATCGCTTTTTTATTAAGATTTTAGAGAAAAAGTGAAATCGATTATTTTGGTAAAAGCTGGCCTCGTCTTGACGTTTGTGTGAGCAGCTCTGTAAACTCACTTCATCGAACGGTTATTTTCTTAATTTTCCCCCAACAATCTGGCAGCACTTTGATCTGTGTGTATGGCTCCAAACCCGGCAATGTCCGAATACAATATGGATTCGCAAAAACCTGTCGAGGTAAAATTGCCGAAAATTTTAGTGGCTGACGATAATGAAGATATCCGCTTCATGCTTCAACAACTGCTGATATCGTTCCGATTGGAAGTCATCATAGCGGAAGATGGGGAGCAAGCCGTAATCTTAGCGCAGCAGGAGGTTCCCGATTTAATCTTAATGGATTTAATGATGCCTCGTCTCAGTGGATTAGAAGCCGCCCGAAAAATCCAGGAAATCCCAGCCTTACGTGACATCCCGATTGTTGCTATTTCTGCTTTTCGACACCCGGAGATTGAGATGCCTGCCACTGGTACTTTTAAGTGGCACGCTTATTTATCCAAACCCTTCGATCCCGCCGAACTGGAAGGCATCATTTCTCAGGTGTTGGCTTTGCGTGCCGTTTAAATTTCAAGTAACAGTATTCCAGGCTAACTTAGCAGCTCCCAACAACTCTAAATTTTCTTTTAGTTTGGCGCTCACGATTTGGCATTGCTTCATGGCTGCGGGTGGCGCTGATTCCTTAGCTGCTTGTCTTATCGTGCTGATAAATGGTTTCAGCATTAGTCCGAATTCTCCACCAATTATGACTGCCTCGCAGTTAAGCAGTGCAATAACATTGGCGGCGGTTCGTCCGATCACTACACAAATGTCCTGAACGGCTTCAAGAGCCAGCGGATCACTGCTGCGAGCGGCGCGCAGGATGGTCGCCGCCGTGAGCTGTGAGGGATCAGTTCGGGTTAATAAACTGAGGGCAGAATCTGTCTTTAAAGTCCACTTTTCAAGGGTTTTTCGCACTAACGCTGTGGCGTTGGCTTCCGTTGCCAGCGTTACTCCGGAGTCTTTACCCAAAGAAAAATTAGCGATACTTCCGGCTAAATCTCCGGCGCCGGAAATGATTTTCCCGTGAGCCATAATGCCTGCCGCAGCGTGATTCAATCCGAGTGAGAGCAGTACGACATTTGATAACCCGGCTCCGGCCCCACGCCAGGTCTCAGCGCAAACATGAACATGACGATGCGCCGCGACGATAATATGTGGATGCGACGGTTCATTTTTGGCAGCTCTGGCCGGAGAAGAATGACGCGCAAAACGAAGGTCTACACCCGAATCAAGCAAAGTCTCTTCAATCATCGTTTTCAGTGAAACGCGCTCCCACGCGAATCCAGTTTGATGATTGAAGGTGACGCGTTCAGCCAACTGATCCACGATTCCATCAACGCTAATTCCCAGCGCTTTAATTTCGGAAGTCTCACGTTCAGCGGTGTCGGAGAGTTCAAGAATTAACTGACCAATAGCAGCGACTGTAGCATTCACGGAAATGGGCTTAATATTTTTTGAGCGTAACGCAATGAAATACCCTGATTCATTAACTAATGCGGCGTGAATCGTCGCAGGCTCCAGTTGTAAAGCCAGGACTAACGGTGGATGTTCCGGCAAGCGACGACGCGAAGTTGGTTCAGACATAAACTCTTCCTTTACTTTTGCAGGTGAGGGTTACTAAGATAAACAATACTAGAAACGCCCCCGAAGTTCAGCGTTTTCGGACGCCTCATCTTACCAGAGGATAAAAGCAGTGAAATCAATTTTTAGTCTCACGTTATTAATTATTATTTTTTTCCTTGTCGCTTGTCAGGACACTCCACCTGCACCTGCACCTGCACCTCCACCGCCATTGCCACCAGCTGCCGCGTCAACACCTGTGCCCGCGCCAACTGTTTCCGGCGCGATGAACGCTACGCCATCGGGGCTGAAGTATCAAGACCTGTTAATCGGAGAAGGGAAGCGGCCTTTATGGGAACAAACTGTCAAAGTGGATTTTGTCGGAAAACTGGAAAGCGGCAAGGAATTCGATAAAGGAAAATTTCAGTTTAAGCTCGGCGATCCGGGTACGCTGAAAGGCTTTAATATTGGCGTGGGCGGAGGCGAATCCATTGACGCCATGAAAATTGGTGGCAAACGCGTAATTATTTTGCCACCGGATTTAGCGTACGGAAAAGAAGGCAACGGCAATAAAATCCCACCGAATGCAACGCTCCGATTTGAAATTGAATTGCTGGATGTGAAAAGCGATAAAGCATTTTAGGAGCTGGGAGCGCCAGCATCCTGCTGACCGCGTTTGCCAGCGAAGCAAAGCAAACGCGCCGTGGCGAGCAAGCACACAAAAGATTAAGTGATCGGCTCACCACGGTGCGCGAGCAGCTTTTCACGCGCGCTGCCATTATCTAATTTTCGAAAACGCCGTCGGTCTCAAAAACGATCCATAAATATTCGAAACCGCTTCTGGATCAGTCCATCCCGGCAGGACTTTGATTTTGGCGAACTGTTCATTTTTACCAAACTTTGCCCACGCTTCTTCGCGTGCAGCCATATTGTCGAAGGCAATCATGTAGGTCAAATATGGTTGCTGACTACCGAAAATGCTTTCACCAAAAAATATCGGAGCGAATCCGCAATCGCGAAAAATCTTGATCTCTTCCTGATTGAACATCGTCAATTTATTTTTGAGCGAAAAATGGTTTTTCGATTGATAAGTTCGCAGCTCAAAGACGCGTGGCTCTTTATTCGCCGCCGGAATTTCCAATTTTTGATGACCATCAAATGCCTTCAATAAAGTCGCTTCGTAGCGTACGTACGGCATTTCGCTTGTCTCAAATTCCTGCCACGCTTTCATGTATTCTTTGTCCGCTTCCATCCGTGTCGCCGCTGTCTGCACTGCCGCCATCGAAGGGTGATCAATCAACACAATTAATGCCGGAGCATTTTGCCCCGAAGCAATCGTGAAACATCCGACGGGGCCAATTTCAAGCCGCTTCGCCATGGGCATAAAATGGTCTTTGAAGAAGGCTTGAATGCGGGCAGGATGAATGTCATTGCGAAGTTGGTACGTTCGCAATTCGTAATAGTGATTGCTGTCAGCTGCGGCGTTAGTAGTCAAGTTAGTAGCTCCTATGATTCCGGCAGCGAGGCCGGATTTGAGAATGTTGCGACGGTTCATTGTGTGATCCTTTCGGGTGAACAGTAATTTTTATAGTGCGAGAATTTTCTGCGGTGGACATTCTAGCATTGGTGGGATGAAATTATGAGATCGCGAATTTAGCGCGCAAATTTCTTCCGCATCTCATCATCCCAAAAAGTCCAAGCCACAATCCGACTAATTTTATTGCCTTGTCCCATCGGTATCGTTTTCACCTCAATCGCTCCTGCGTGCTTAAGCGCAGCGTAGATGCTTTTCAAACTGGATTGTTTTGAAATCACCGAAGAAAACCACTGACAGGAAGATTTGAATTCCTGACTCTCACGAATCATATTTCCAACGAATTTTTCTTCACCACCCGCATACCACAATTCACGATTTTGTCCGCCGAAATTTAAAGTAGGTTTGGAGATTTTTTTACCGCTCAAATTCGAAACCTTTCTTTGCGAAGCCGCCTGTGCGTCCGCCGCTGAAGAGTGAAACGGAGGATTGCAAATCGTCAACGTAAAGACTTCATCCGGCTGAATAATCCCGTGAAAAATAGAATTCAAATTCTTCTGCAATCTGCATTCAACCACAGATTGCAACGATGGATTTCCAGCAATAATTTTATTCGCAGAAGCAATCGAAACCGCGTCAATATCAGAGCCGACAAACGTCCATCCGTATTCCTGATGACCAATGATCGGATAGACGCAATTCGCCCCAACGCCAATATCCAAGCACCTCACGTGCTTACCTGTTGGAATTTTTCCGTCATTGGTGAGAGCTAATACATCAGCGATGTGATGAATATAATCCGCTCGCCCGGGAATTGGCGGGCATAAATAATTCGGCGGAATATCCCAAAACTCAATGCCGTAAAAATGCTTGAGCAAAGCTTTATTCAGCATCTTCACCGCAGCAGGATTCGCAAAATCAATAGATTCGTCGCGGTACTTATTCAGGGAAACAAACGGAGCTAAAGCAGGACAGCTCTGAATCAAAGATTTGAAATCGTAGCGGTCGCGATGTTTATTGCGGGGGTGGAGTTTTATTTTTTCCGTTGGAAATTGTTTTTTTAATTGGGGCATTTTATGAAATCAAGTGTTTAGAGAAATTCATATTTCAATCGAGTAGCTTAACGAACTCCGCTAATGTTGCTTGAAGATTTGCGTCAACTGGTCTGTTGGAGTTGTGGTACTGAAGTGCGATGTTGACTATTGCAGAGGCTCTGTAATCAAGAATAGTGATTGGTCCTGCGTCGTCGACATAATCTTCAGCTTGGATAAATTTTAAGACTTCGATTGCCAGCTTATCTTGGTTTGCTTCTGCTAATTTTTCCGCGATTTCGCATAGTTGAAATCCTTCACCTCGTACTGTTCCGCGTTCTTGTATTTTTTGCATCCCGATATTTTTATCAGCAAGTAAAAGATATTGTACCGCGCCAGCAATAAAGGCTTTTTCATTTAACTTCTCGCCCCTAAATTCGAAAGCCGAAATTGCTGCTTCACGAGCCTTCGTCTGGTTCCCAAGATCAGAATATTTTTTTGCTATGTGGGAAAGAATCAGTGCCTGACTATTTGTGTTTTTTGATTGATGGACGAGGTCAAAAGCTTTATCAAATTTTCCTTCATCCAGATAAGCTCTGGCAATTTCCTCTTCGGTCGAAAACTGATTTCGCAGTTCCTCGGATGCAATTCTATTTAGTAGATTAATTGCTTCTTCATACTGTTTCGATTTGCATAAAAATTCAGCAATATTAGTGAACACCCGAGCTTGTGAATATGAATCGGTAATAGTTTCAGATACGCGAATACCTTCTGGTTTTCTTCCAAGCTCAACCAGTTTTTGAGCGAAATGTTCCAGGTTCCAGTTTTTAGAGCTTTGGTCTGGATTTATTTTCTCATTTTCTTTTTCTGCAAAAGTTTGATAAAGCGAAGCCGCTTTCTCGATATTCCCAAGTCTTGCATAAACATTTGCGATGCCTTCTATATTTGATGAAAAAATATCTGGCGGCGGCTCAGTGTCAAACTCACGCTCAGCTTGAGAAAGTGTTTCTAAGCTTCTTTTGTTATTTCCTGTTGTTACAAGGCTATCTGCCAGTGCGGCTAACATGTCTATTTTTTGACTAAATCGGACAGCGATTCTCCAATCACTTTTTGTAAGAGTAGTGAAAATTGAAAAAGCTCGCTCTTCTTCACCAATTAGTACAAATTTTTGCAATGTTAATTTGAGTTGTTCAACTCCTGACCATTCGCCTAAAGCTTCTGCTAATGCGAGAGCTCTATTCAAATTCTTCAACGCATTGTCGCGTTGCCCAGTTTTTGCTTGTAATACTGCAATTTCTGCAAGAGCAGTGCTCTTTGATGCAACCTGAAAACCCATCAAACGGAAGTAACGAAAGCTTCCCCGTATAAATTCTAGACCAGCTCTTTCTTCGATCGTTTCTGCAACTTCAATTGCCTTACTAAAATTTCCTGCTTCGGCAAATTTCACTGCAACTTCAGAAATATCGCTCGGATCGTCATGCAAGATTGCCGCATACAGCGCACAATCAAGTGGCGTACGCGTCGCTTCACTTCGGTTAATTGTGCTATTGAATATTTGTACAAGAAAGTTGCAGCAACAACCCAATGGCAAGAATGAGGCGAGGAATTTGCGTTCTCATAATCGTTTTCAATTAGATTTGCGAAATGACCGCTTACTTAGCGTGATTAGAGCAGCATCACTCTGTATATTTGAATGAACGCGTTTGAGGCTCACTCCAGATTCTATGACGACTGATTTTACTTTCTTAACTTTAGCAAAAAAAGAATAGCACAACCCCTACCGCTTCAATAGCTCTTGCCATTCCCTATGGCATCTCGTTTAATGAAAACTGCATTCCGAAAAACATATTTACATAACCAAATTTGACCTATGAATTTTTCTTCTCTTCTTCGCACGAAATCCGTTGAGCAAATTCAATCCGATGCCGCGCAGGGCCTGAGTGATGCTGAAGGTGTTGGCTTACACAAAGCCCTCGGTGTAGTTGACCTGACTGCGCTGGGTATTGCCGCCGTCATCGGTGCAGGCATCTTTTCGACGATTGGCACGGCAGCTTATAACGGCGGCCCGGCAGTTGCTTTCCTGTTTATCTTCACGGCGATTGCGTGCGCGTTTGCTGCGTTTTGTTATGCCGAATTCGCTTCGATGATTCCGGTGGCGGGATCGGCGTACACGTATGCTTATGCTTCGTTCGGCGAACTTGTTGCGTGGATTATCGGCTGGGATTTATTGATGGAATACGCCATCGGGAATATCGCCGTAGCGATTTCGTGGAGCGATTATTTTACGTCCTTGCTGAAGGGCTACAACATCACGATTCCACAATTTTTGACGATGGATTTTCTGTCGGCTTCGCGTGGATTTGATAAAGTGGATGCACTCTTAAAAGCCGGACAAACGCTCGAACAAATCAAAGCTACTGAAGGGATTGGCAATGCGCTGGATGCGCATCAGGCGTGGCTAACTGCGCCTGTGATCGGTGGATTTCATCTGGTGTGCGATTTGCCCGCGCTCGTGATTGTGCTGTTGATTACGGCGGTAGTTTTTGTCGGCATCAAAGAATCCAAGAATTTTTCAAACATTATGGTCGCCATCAAGCTCGCCGTAATTTTTATGGTGATTGTGCTCGGCGCGTTTTATGTGAATCCATCGAATTGGTTGCCATTCGCGCCGAATGGAGTGTCGGGGGTTTTGAAGGGAGTCTCCGCAGTTTTCTTTGCGTATATCGGCTTTGATGCGATTTCGACGACGGCGGAAGAATGCAAAAATCCGCAACGCGATCTGCCGCGCGGGATGATGTATTCGTTAATTATTTGCACAGTTTTATATGTGCTGATTGCACTCGTCTTGACGGGCATGGTGAGCTACAAAGAACTCGCGGTAGGCGATCCGCTGGCGTTTGTTTTCGGTAGAATTGGCAAAACATGGATTGCCGGAATTATTGCGATTAGCGCAGTGATTGCGATGGCTACGGTGCTGTTAGTGTTTCAGCTCGGACAGCCGCGCATCTGGATGACAATGAGCCGCGACGGATTGCTGCCGCCGATCTTCGCTTCGATTCATCCCAAATTTAAAACGCCGTGGTTTTCGACAATTGTGACAGGACTGCTCGTAGCGATTCCGTCCTTGTTTATGAACCTCACTGAGGTGACGGATTTGACGAGTATTGGTACGCTTTTCGCATTTGTGCTCGTATGCGGCGGCGTCCTGATTTTGCAGAATTCGCCGCAAAAAATTGAACGCAAATTCAAGACGCCATACATCAATTCAAAATTTATCGCGCCAGCATTGTTCCTCGGAATTTGGGCTGCACTGATAATTTTCAGGCCTGACGTAGTCTCTTCGATGGTAGCGACGACTGATCCAACAGATTCGACTTTGCAGGGCTGGGAAGTCTTCAAACATAAAATCCCGTTGCTGGGCTACATCGTACTCGCGACAATTTTAGTCGTGCAATGCTTCCGAAAATCTTTGTCATTGATTCCGGTTTTGGGTGTGCTGACGTGCGGATATCTGATGACGGAACTTGGATGGACGAACTGGTATCGGTTTTTAATTTGGTTAGGAATTGGGCTGGTGATTTATTTCTTCTATAGTTTTAGTCACAGCAAATTGAATCGCGCATAAAACTGGGAACGCCCGCATCCTGTGGGCGAAACCTTGGCGAGCAAATTAACTGCGCTGGAAATTGATTCTTGTGCGAGGCTCGTCCGCAGGATGCAGGCGTTCCCAGTGACTACATCGCATCTTTTATTCGTTGCTGTGCAATCTTCGCAACTTCATCCACCGAAACATCTACCGCTTCTTTTTTCGCGCGGTCATAAAATTCCACCTGACCTTCGGCGAGTTTTTTGCCGATTTGAATTCTGAACGGGATGCCGATTAAATCGGCGTCGTTGAGTTTGACTCCAGCGCGTTCGTCGCGGTCATCGTAGAGGACTTCGACTCCGGCTTTCGTTAACTCTTGATACAATTTTTCAGCAGTTTCTTTGAGTGCGGCATCCTTCACATTCATCGGTGTAATTACCAATTGAAATGGTGAGATGGACATCGGGAAAATGATGCCTTTTTCGTCGTTGTGCAGCTCAATCGCAGCGGCGAGAATACGCTCTACGCCGATGCCGTAGCAGCCCATAATCAGCGGCGTAGGTTTGCCGTCAGGGCCGAGTACAGTCGCGCCCATCGCTTTGCTGTACTTCGTTCCGAGTTTGAAAATGTGACCGACTTCGAGAGCTTTTCCTAAGCGCAAAATTCCATCGCAATTCGGACATTCTTCGCCTTCGTTCACGGTACGTAAATCAGCCCATTCCGTGACTTTGATGTCGCGTGAAATGTTGACGCCGCGCAAATGATGATCGTCTTCGTTTGCACCCGTAGTCATATTGGCGCGTCCCTGCAATTTCTCATCGGCGATGATTGGAAGATTCGTGATGCCGACTGCGCCGAGGCTGCCAGCATTAGCTCCCATCGCGGCAAGAATCTCAGCAGGATGCGCGGGACGCACCTGAAATAATTCGAGTTTATTTTTTGTGAGTTCGTCTTTGATGACGCGGGCGACGGCGTTGTTGAGCTTCGCGTCATTCAATTGATGATCGCCGCGCAGTAACGCTAAAACGACAAAATCTTTTTTCTCTTTTTCGTTTTCGCACGCCGCAACGTAGACCAAAGTTTTGATTTGTTTTTCGGCAGTCGCGCCGCCTTCGAAGGTGACTAAATCTTCAATGGTGCGAACGCCAGGCGTTGGGAATTTTTGGAATGCTGTATCAGGATTTTCATCAACAATCGCAGGAATTTTCGACTGCGCTTTTTCTGTGTTCGCCGCGTAGCCGCATTTCGGACAACTCGCGACGAGGTCTTCGCCCGCGTTGGTGTAGACCATGAATTCATTGGAAGCGGTTCCGCCGATGGCTCCGGTGTCGGCGTCTACGATGACAAAATCGAGTCCGCAACGCGAATAAATTCGGCTATACGCGGCACGTTGTTCATCGAAAGATTTATCGAGTCCTGCGTTATCAATGTCGAATGAATACGCGTCTTTCATCGTGAATTGACGGACGCGCAGCAAACCGGATTTGGGGCGTTGTTCGTCGCGGAATTTGGTTTGAATTTGATACCAGACCTGCGGCAATTGCTTGTACGAACGCAAATGTTTTCGCGCGACGTCGGTGAAGCATTCTTCGTGCGTCATGCCCAGGCAATACTCCGCGCCTTTGCGATCCTTGAGCCGAAACATATTGTCGCCCATCAATGACCAGCGACCTGATTCCTGCCAGAGTTCGGCAGGATGAATGGCGGGAAAGAAAAATTCCTGTCCATTAATTCCGTTCATTTCTTCGCGGATAATATTTGAAATTTTCAGGATGGAACGCTGCGCGAGCGGCAGGTACGAATAAATGCCTGCGCTGAGCTGACGGATGAATCCGGCGCGCAATAAAAGTTTGTGGCTGATGACTTCCGCATCTGCCGGTTCTTCACGAAGAGTAGGAATAAAATAGGATGACCAACGCATAAAAAAGTGATGAGTGGAAAGTGATGAGTCGAAAGTCATGAGGAACGAGTGTCTTTCCACTCATCACTCATCACTCGTTACTCATTACTTTTGCTTGCTATCGCAATGACAGAAATTCCAAAGGGCGGCCCGAAGAATTTTTCGAGCCTGAGAAGGGGTACTAATTTATCTGCCAGACTAACTTGATCGTTGGGCAGATAGTTGCGCTTGAATAAACGTCCGTTGAGGAACCACGGTAATGTTGCAGCGGCATTGAAATATTTCAGGGATTCAACGTTGAACCCGGCTTCAATCAAACGAGAACTCAAAGAAGCTTTGTTGTAGCGGCGATAATGACCGACAGCATCGTCAAAAGCGCCAAAAAGAAATTGATGCGCAGGAACTAAAATTGATAATTTCCCACCGGGTTTAAGCGCATCGTACATTTGCCTGAGCGCGAAAAGATCGTCGTCAATATGTTCGAGGACGTTAAGACAAACGACCGAATCAAAAGGATTCAATTTAAATTCCGGTGCAATGATGCGATCCAGATCGAAAGTGCTGAGACGAAATTTTGGATGATGCGAAAATTTTGTTTTCAGTTCCTGCCGATAATTCGGGACAATATCTGTGGCGACGACTTCACGATTTTGCCTTAACAAAAACTGCGTGATGTTGCCTGTGCCGGAGCCGACTTCGAGGACGCGATGCCCCAGTGAATCGGCAAATTGTTCGTACATCCATTGATTATAATGATCAATGTTAGAAAGCTGATTCAACGTCGAGGTGAGTGCTTCGACTTCGCGTGAGTTGGAATCCATAACTTGTTCAGAGGTGCTATTCATAATTATAAGACGCTAATGATGCCTGTGTCTGAGAGATTAAGTCAACAAATCAGTTGCTTTCTGCCAGAGGTTTGATAAATTATTACGCATTGAGTAAATTAGTTAACGCTGACTCTGACAAAAAATAAATTTTGACCTTTGCTCTGGTCATAATTATTATGCGCAGGCCTTTCGCATAGTAAAAATTTTCAACTATTATTATTACATATCCCTTGCAATGGTTATTCATGAAAAATATAAGTTTATTAAAAGGCTCGATCCTTGTCGTTGTGTTGTTTGGTTGCTCGTTAGTTGCAAACGCCTTTCCTGATTATTTAAAAATGTACGCCGCTGATTCTTCGGCGAAGCCGGAACTGAAAACAAGTTGTACTACTTGTCACGTCAATCCAACTGGCGGCGGCGCGCGCAATGAATTCGGGCAAGCGTTTGGCGAGAACGGTTTTAAAATCACTGCCAGTTTGCGCAGTCGGTTTCCGGCTTATTTTAGCCAGGATACGACTGCGTCAAGCTCTGATGTGCCTATCACTTTCGTTAGAGATTCTGATTACCAGGCCATCGTTGAAATTAACGGGAAAAAATATTTGGTGGATACGAAAACCAGAACTGTTAAAGAAGCATTCCCTGAAGCCAAGATGGTAGTCGTTGCGCCAATTAATAAAAACAAACCGGCACCAGAAGAACAAGAGAAAGTTTATCAAGCAATGGACGTTCGCTTAGTGAACTTGCCAACCGCGAAACCGATTGCCAAAGGTGCGCTGTACACTGATTTTACGCATCGCTTTCCCTTCGGAGATTTTGATGTTACTGACGCCGGGGGGTTATTTGGTCTTGACGGTTACGCCGTGCCTTCGTTTGGCGTAGTTTATGGCATCACGGATCGTGTTTACGTTGGCGCCTACCGTTCACCGGACGTAGTAGGTCGTCCCATTCAATTGTATGCTGGCGTTAGCCTGCTTGATGAAAATAAGAACCATCCCTTTAGCGCGACGGCGCAGATCGGGGTTGAAGGTCGAGACAACTTTCAGCGTAATTTTACGACCAGTTTGGATTTAACCATCGCGCGTAGCATTACGAATAAAGCACAGCTTTATTTTGTGCCAACGGTATCTTTCAATAATCGTAGATTTGGGCCGTCCAGTCAGAACTTACCGGGCGCAACCACGTACGCCCTGGGTGTGGGTGGAGCTTTTAATATTCGTCCCACAGTGGCTTTAATGGGTGAAGCAAACTGGCGTTTAAATGATGCTGGAAAATTCGGATCATCCGCGCCAGCATTGGGATTTGGCATTGAAAAGGCTACAATCTCGCGTCGTCATGCTTTTAGTTTAGTCTTTACAACCGGAGCCGGAACCACTATGTCGCAGCGTTCGGCAACTCGCGCTTCTCTTGTCAGGGGAAGTGACGAATCTTTAGGTGGACTGACAATTGGCTTCAATATTTCCAGAAGAATTTTTTGATCATCCCAGTGATTTAAATAATCTGAGCGCTTACTCATACTCACTTGAGTATGTAAGTTATTTGCTGCCGCCGAATAGTGATAGACCTCACCGATCATAACTTAACGCAATTCATTTTGGTTGCGATTTATTATCTTTAAGGAGAACCCGACGATGAAAATCAGCTTTAATCGAACACTCAAATTAAGCCTGATGGTATTGGTAATTACAGGTTTTATAATAGGCCTGAATCTTAGCGAGCAAAAAGCCAAAGCATTTAGTGGCGGCCCCGACCCTTCTTACACCGGAGCGCCAGCTTTTGGGGCAATCCCTGCCGAGCAAAATTGTACGGTTTCGGGGTGTCATTCCAGTAGTGCAGTTAACAGTGGAGTCGGCGTCTTTAAGATTTTGAACGCTCCGACAAGTTATGTCCCAAATCAGGTATATACAATCACTGTCTCGTTGAATCAGGCGAGTCGCGCACGTTACGGATTTCAGCTTACTGCGCTCGACAGCGCTGGAAAATTTGTTGGAACCCTGGCGCCAGCGACGGTAGGCGATCCCAGATTACAAGTCGTAAATGCTGATCCGGGGAGCATCGCTGATCGAAAGTATATCGAACATACTTCGAACGGAAATACTGCTAGTTCGACGAATCAGTCTGACTGGCAAATTAAATGGACAGCGCCTGCGACCAGAATGGGCAAGATCACTTTCTATGCCGCTGGCAATGCCGCAAATGGCGCAGGTTCTGGCGGAGATTTTATTTATACGACGTCGGCGGCGATGACGCCGGACGCGGTGACGCAGAACACGGCGAGCGGCACGACCAGCGACCTGACGCCCAGCGCCATCGCCTCGGTCTACGGCGTCGAATTAGCCACCGCCACCGCGACGGGGACAGATACCGACCCCGCCGTCGCCGGGATTCAATTGCCCACGACCTTAGGCGGGACGACGGTGTCGGTGAAAGATTTGAATGGCACGCCACGGCTCGCGCCCTTATTTTACGTTTCGCCGGGACAGATCAATTATCAGATTCCGAGTCCCATCGCGGCGGGCGCGGCGGTGGTGACGATCACGAATAGCGCGGGTGGCATCTCTACCAGCTCAATCAACATCGTCACGGTCGCGCCAGGCGTCTTCACGGTCTTGCAGAACGGGACGGGCTTGGCGGCGGCGGAGGTTCAACGCGTGACACCAGCCAATGTGCAAACGTTTGAGCCAACCGTGGCTGGGCTGACGGCAATCCCGATTGATTGGAAGAATGCCAATGACTCACTGTATCTGATTTTATATGGCACTGGGATCAGAAATCTGTCGGCACTGACAACCGTCAATGTGAGGATCGGGAATACAACGTTCACGAATTTACCGGCGGTGTACGCGGGGCCACAGGGTTTCTTTGTGGGAGTGGATCAGGTGAACGTACTGCTGCCACGGACGCTGGTGGGCAGTGGGCTGGTGGACGCGGTCTTAACGGTGGACGGCAAAGTCGCCAATACCGTCAAATTGAACTTTAAATAATTCCAACTTGATTGGTTAAATGAATTGGACGAGCCAACTCTCAGGCTGATTGAAAACCAGTCAGGAGAGTTGGCTTCGCTTTTATGGGAAGAGACAATGGCGAAAAAAAATCAAATTCTGATTGTGGATGACGATCCCGAATTTGGCGCGGTCGTTCAGCAATTACTCGAAATTGAAGGTTATGCGGCGACCTTGACGACAACGGCCCAGCGAGCGTTGGAGGTCTGTGCCGCGAACGAATTTTCAGTCGTGTTACTTGATTTGAATCTGGGAACTGAATCTGGCTTAGACGTTCTGCGTGAAGTAAAACTTCTCCGGCCAAGTCTTCCGGTGATTTTAATTACGGCGCATGGTTCGCTCGAAACTGCCGCCGAAGCCGTCCGCGAAAAGGCTTTTGATTATATTGGAAAACCCTTTCAGAACTCCGCATTGTTATCGTTAATCGCGAGCGCTTTGGAATCGCGGGAAGCGCCGCAAAATGATACCAAGACCATTTCTCCGGTGACTGCGATTGTGGGTAACAGCCCCGCGATGGTGGCGGTATATCGTTTGATTGCGCGCGTTGCCGCGACTGATTCAACGGTTTTGATTTCAGGCGAAAGCGGCACAGGAAAAGAATTAATTGCGCGGGCTTTGCACGACAATTCAATTCGTTCTGCCAAACCTTTTGTGCCAATGAATTGTGGTGCCTTCACTGAGACTTTGCTTGAATCGGAGTTATTCGGGCACGTGCGCGGAGCTTTCACGGGAGCTGCGAATGCACATCATGGAATCTTTGAAACGGCCAATGGTGGAACAGTTTTTCTGGATGAAATTTCAGAAACTTCTCCGGCATTTCAAGTGAAGTTACTGCGCGTCCTGCAAGAGCAGGAAGTCCGTCCGGTGGGCGCCAGTGAATCCCGCAAAGTGAATGTACGGATCGTGGCCGCGACCAATCGTCCAGTTCCTGAGCTGATGGAATCCCATGACTTTCGACATGATTTATTGTATCGCCTGAGCGTCATCAATATTCAATTGCCACCGCTGCGCGAACGGCGTGAAGATATTAGCTTACTGGTCGAGCATTTCCTGCAACGAACGAATAAGAAGCTTAATCGAAATGTGATCGCGCCAGCTGAAACAATTAACTGGCTGAAATCCCTGGAATGGCGAGGCAACGTTCGTGAGCTGGAAAATGCAGTTGAGCGAGCCGTGACGCTGAATGCGAGTGGACGACTTTTGCCGGATGATTTTACACAATTTACTCTCACTCCAAGCAGTCCAGCTCTTGAAATTGTCTCTGCGCCGCAGCCCGAAATCACTCTCAATAAAGTGCCTGTGACATTAGATGAAGTTGAGCGGCTGCATATTATGGCGACGCTTCGATATACGGAAGGGAACAAGCTGCGGGCTGCTGAAATTTTGGGGATAGGCCGGTATTCGCTGTACCGCAAGGCTGAACGTTTAGGGATTGATATGGATGCGTGGCATCAGAAATGAACGAATTTGACTGGAACGCGTAACTCTGAAGGAGAAAGAACAGATGAAAATGAGGCTTAACCGCACAATCAAACTATCACTGCTGGTCACGTTGGCAACGGGGTTTATTATTGGAATGAACCTTGGTGAAAAAGATGCACACGCTTTTTCAAGTGGACCTCCCACCTCAAGAACAGGTGCACCCGCATTTGGTTCAATTCCAGCAGAACAGACTTGCGCAACATCCGGATGTCATACTGGAACGAGTAATTTGAATGATGGCAATGCGACTTTCAAAGTTAATACTCCATTTAGTAGCTATGTGCCTGGCGCAACTTATACTATTACTGTTTCACTTAAGAAAACGTCAGGCAATATGCCGACGGCTGGTTTTCAGCTCACTGCACTTGATGACAATGGTGCCTCTGTTGGCACTCTAGCTGACGTAAATCCCTCTATCACTTTTGTGACGACGGGATCTGTTGGCGCTGTTACTCGTTCTTATATTGAACATAAAATCAGTACCTATCCAACGGCAGTTGCGGGTTCTGGTCAGGCAGATTGGCAGGTTAACTGGACAGCCCCATCTACCCGACAAGGAAAGGTTACATTTTACGCGGCAGGTAACGCAGCCAACGGAGGCGGACAATTAGGCGATTTTATTTATACGACATCAACTGCCGTGACACCCGACGCAGTGACGCAGAATACAGCCAGTGGCACGACCAGCGATCTGACACCCAATAGTATTGCTTCGGTCTACGGTCTCGAACTCGCCACGGCCACCGCGACGGGCACCGATACCGATCCCGCCGTCGCCGGGATTCAATTGCCCACGACCTTAGGTGGCACGACAGTCTCAGTCAAAGATTCTGCTAGCACTACTCGTCTCGCGCCCTTGTTTTATGTCTCGCCAGGACAGATCAACTATCAGGTTCCTAGTGGCACGGCGGCAGGCGCGGCGACGGTGACGATTACAAATAGTTTGAATGCGCAGTCCACCGGTTCGATTACGGTGGCAAGTGTCGCACCGGGCGTCTTCACAGTTTTGCAGAACGGAACAGGCTTAGCGGCGGCGGAAGTTCAACGCGTGACCCCGGAGAACGTCCAAACGTTTGAGGCGACAGTGGCTGGAAACCTGACGGCGATTCCAATTGATTGGAAGAATGCGACGGATAATCTGTATCTGATTTTATACGGAACAGGGATCAGAAATCTGTCGGCCATCACCACCGTCAATGTGAAGATCGGGAATACGACGTTCACAAATTTACCGGCGGTGTACGCGGGGCCACAGAATTTCTTTGTGGGAGTGGATCAGGTAAACGTGCTGCTGCCGCGGACGCTGGTGGGCAGTGGTCTGGTGGACGCGGTCTTAACGGTGGACGGCAAAGTCGCCAATACCGTCAAATTGAACTTTAAATAATGATTTGAAGCAACTGTTCGTGTAAAGAAAAAGCGAGCCAATTTTTCTGAAAAATTGGCTCGCTTTTTCTTTGCACGAACAATCATCTTGATAGGCTCCCTCTTCCTATCAAAATAATGAATTCACAGGGTGTAATTATTTTTTCAATGAACGAACGTAAGCAACCAGCGCTTTGATTTCTTCAGAGGTAAGTTTGCCTTTCCAGGCGGTCATCGCTTCGCCCTTACCGTTCGTAATGGAAGCTGTCAGTTGTGCGTCAGAACGCGTCTTTTGCCACGCCGCATCCGTGAAAGCTTTCTGGCCTTTTTTCTTATATTTTTCAACGCCGCTGCCGTCGCTGCCATGACATTTGGCGCACTTCGCCGAATAGATAGCGGCGGCATCCACTGCCGGAACTGGCGAGACAGGCATTGCCATTGAAGCTGAAATAAAGGTGAGTAAAACGGTGATGGCGAAAAACGTAAGGATGATTTTCATGATGAGTTCCTCAAAAAATTATTTTGTTTTTAGACCGGCGATCCATTCGACGATAGCGGTTTTATCTTCCTGAGAAAGTTCAGGAAAAGCCCTGGGCATCGGCTTTTTTAAACCGTAACTGCGAGAGTTGTTAATGATTTTTAGTAAATCTTCTTTACCGCGATTCTTTTTGTCGATGATTCCGATTAAATCAGGTTCGTCGTCAGTTCCGCCTTCCCCTTTATTGCCGTGACATTCGGCGCAGCTTTCAACGTAAATTGCCGGAGGCTCAGCATTTGCTACGGCAACGACAGGAATTACAGTAGCCGCCTCTGCGCCACCAACTATTTGTGGTTCAAATGGAGCTTTGAGAAATTCGCGGGCGTCTTCATCCTGTTCGGTTAACTTCGCTTTGAAATCAGGATTTTTGCGGTCTTCA
>JAYTCQ010000287.1:0-25290 GCA_043736395.1 Blastocatellia bacterium
GTTGATCATGCCGATCGCGATGGAAAAAGGCTTGCGCTTCGCGATCCGTGAAGGCGGTCGCACCGTCGGCGCCGGCACCATTTCTGATATTGTTGAGTAGCGATTAGTCTTTGCATTTAGCCATTAGCATTGCTGGTGGCTAACACTGCAAGCTAATAGCTAAGTGCTAAAATATGCTAAACGAAAAAATCAGAATTAGACTCAAGGCCTATGATTATCGAGTACTTGATCAATCAACGGCAGAAATAATTGAGACTGCTAAGCGAACTGGAGCTAGGGTGGCGGGACCGATCCCCTTACCAACCGTCAAAAATAAATGGACGGTACTCAAGTCGCCGCATGTGGATAAAAAATCACGTGAGCAGTTTGAAATTCGCACTCATAAGCGTTTGATGGACATCCTTGATCCAACCGCACAGACGATGGAAGCTTTGATGAAGCTTGATCTTCCTGCTGGCGTGGACGCGGAAATTAAAGCCTTCGGACGTAACCGATAGTTTTTAGTTTTGCATCACTAAAATTCGTCGCGGATTGCCTGGGAGCGGTTTGCACTAGACGGAGTAAATTAAAATGGTGAACGGCATTATTGGTAAAAAGCTGGGTATGACGCAAATCTTTGCGGCAGATGGCACTGTGACACCAGTTACTGTAGTCAAAGCCGGGCCTTGCGTCGTGGTACAGCGAAAGACCGTTTCAACCGACGGCTACGAAGCTGTGCAGTTGGGGTTTGTGGACGACAAGAGTCCGAAGAATATAAACAAACCGATGAAGGGTCATTTCGACAAAGCAGGTATTCCACCTACAAAGATTCTTAAGGAATTAAGAATCAAGAATGGTGAAGAAGCCACCGTGGGCGACAAAATCTTAATAGATCAATTCGCTGCTGACGATATGGTCGAAGTTATCGGGACTAGTAAAGGTCGCGGTTTTGCGGGCTTTATTAAGCGGCACGGTTTTAGCGGTGGTCGCGCTTCACACGGTTCGATGTTCCATCGCGCTCCTGGCTCGATTGGTCAATCTGCTTATCCATCACGTGTTATCAAAGGCACAAAGATGGCTGGACACATGGGTGTTGAGCGTAAAACAGTCAAAAATCTAAAAGTCATGCAAGTCAATGCAGAAGAAAATCTGCTGTTGATTCGCGGCGCGTTGCCCGGGCCTACCGGAAGCATCGTGTTAATTAAAAAAGTTAGTAAGTAAACAGTCAGGGTGCAGCAATGCCGACGGTTGAAATTAAAAATTTAAGCAATGAAGTGGTGGGCGAAATAAACCTTAGTGATGAGGTTTTTGGCGCTCCTCTAAACGAAGCGTTGATTTATGACGCTCTGAAGAACTATCAAGCCAATCAACGGCAGGGAAATTCGGCGACGAAAACTCGTGGAAATACCTCTGGTAGTGGCAAGAAGTTGTGGAAGCAAAAGGGCACTGGTCGTGCTCGAATTGCAAGTTTACGTTCGCCTCTTTGGAAAGGTGGCGGAAACGTTCACGGGCCACAACCTCGAGATTGGACTTACGAGCTTCCAAAGAAAATGAAGCGCGGCGCGTTAAGATCGGTACTTTCCGAACGATTACGCGAGGGTAATCTTCTTGTTGTTGAAGACTTTACTTTAGAAAATCATAAGACTAAGAGTTTTGTGGCAATAGTGAAGGCTTTAGGATTAGACAAGAGAGCGCTTTTTGTAACTGCATCAGCGACAGCTAATTTTGAAAATGCTTCGCGCAATGTACAAGGAATGACCTTGGCAGTGGATGCAAACGTCAATATTTATGACGTTATTTACCACGAAAAAGTCATTCTCACACGCGAAGCAGTTAATGTCCTGCAAGAAAAACTGAGCAAGTAAGGTTATGAAAACGATTTGGGATGTAATCAAAGCGCCGGTCGTGACTGAAAAGGCGATGAAAGCCAAAGGCGACCTTGGTGAGACAATTGGCAATCAAGTGCTGACTTTTATAGTTGCGCATAGCGCCAATAAAAATAGTATCAAACACGCGGTTGAGACAATCTTCAAGCGCAAGGTTGGTGCTGTGAGAATTGTCAATGGTCGCGGTCAGGAAGTTCGAAGAGGACGTTTGGTAGGTCGTAAGCCTGATTTTAAAAAAGCTTATGTTACCTTACAAAAAGGCGAGCGCCTTGACGATTTCGGAGAAGTGATCTAGCTCAGGAACGAGTTTTATCCGGTATTTACTGGAGTGAATGATGGGAATTAAGAAGCTTACACCAACAAGTCCAGCACGGCGTTTTCAGACGTATCTCACCAATGATGAGTTAACGACTGATAAACCCTACAAGCCGTTGACCTCGCATAAATCGCGTATTAACGGTCGTAATAATTTAGGGCGAATTACAATCAGGCATCGCGGACAGGGTCATAAACGTCAATACCGAATTATTGACTTTAAGCGTGATAAAGCCGGGATTCCCGCTAAAGTCGCGACCATTGAATATGATCCGAATCGTTCGGCGAGAATCGCGCTCTTGAATTATGTAGACGGCGAGAAACGATACATTTTGGCTCCAGTTGGAATTAGTGTTGGGCAGGAAATTCTTTCCGGAGTTGGAGCTGATATTCTGGTGGGTAACGCATTACCGCTGAAGAATATTCCTCTAGGTACACAGGTTCATAATATTGAGCTTCGACCGGGTAAGGGCGGGCAAATGGCGCGGAGCGCCGGAAGTTTTGCTCAGCTTGTAGCTAAAGAAGCTGGGATGGCGCAGTTACGATTACCCTCTGGCGAAATTCGTAAAGTACCTGTTGAGTGTATGGCAACGATTGGTCAAGTGGGAAATACCGAGCATGAGAACGTTTCTCTTGGAAAAGCAGGACGTTCACGTTGGTTGGGAAAACGTCCTTCAGTGCGCGGTGTTGTGATGAATCCAGTCGATCATCCGCATGGTGGTGGAGAAGGTCGTACCTCTGGTGGACGCAATCCGGTTACTCCTTGGGGTAAACCTACTCGTGGATACAAGACACGTTCTAATAAGCGTACCGACAAATTTATTGTCAAACGGAGAACGAAGTAAAAAGGTGTGAGGTGGCAGGTGTCGGGTACCAGATCAAGAGATCAAACCTGAAACCTATTACCCAAAACCCGAAACCAGAAAATTTATGGCACGTTCAGTAAAAAAGGGACCGTTTGTTGATAAGCATCTTGAAAAGGCGATAGACAAGATGAACGCTGCGCGAGAAAAGAAAGTCCATAAGACTTGGTCGCGGCGCTCAACTTTGACACCTGATATGGTGGGTCATACGCTTGCTTGTCACAATGGGAAAAAATTTATTCCAGTTTACGTGACTGAAAATATGGTAGGTCACAAGTTAGGTGAGTTTTCGCCTACAAGAACATTTAAAGGCCACGCGGATAAATCAGAAAAATCTGCAGGCAAGAGATAGTGATTGAATGATGAGCGCAACGGATAGGGGATAACCCTTATCTGGATTGCACTCAGCATTCCTAATTCATCGTTGGAATTATGGAAGCACAAGCATCGGTCAAGAATATCAAAGGTTCATCTCAGAAAGCCAAACTGGTCATTGATTTGATTCGTGGTCGTAAGGTGAATGAGGCTTTGTCAATTCTGAAGTTTACTAATAAACGCGCCACCCATCCAGTCGAGATGGTACTGCGGTCAGCAATTGCCAATGCCGCAGTAAAAGCGGAAGCTGCCAATGTCATTGTTGATCCTGATGATTTGTATGTCAGCGAATGTTTTGTTGGCAAGGGCGTAACAAAAAATCGCCGACGCGTTCGTCCGGCTCCTATGGGACGTGCTTATCGCGAGCGTCGTCACTACAGCCACATCACCATTTGCGTTTCCAATGAAAAGGAAGCAGGCAACTAAAACGGAGTTACGATGGGTCAGAAAGTTCACCCTTACGGTTTCAGGCTTGGATACAATCGCGGATGGCATTCCCGTTGGTACGCCAAAAAAGATTTTGGCAAGCTCCTGCTTGAAGACCTTAAGTTGAAAAAAGAGTTGAAGAAGCGTTTTGAGAGTGCTGGTGTCTCTCAGATCGAAATTGATCGCGCCGCTAATCGCTTGAAAATTATTATCCATACTTCGCGTCCAGGTATTATCATTGGGCGTAAAGGATCAGAAATTGATAAGCTCAAGCAGGAAATCGGTCGGCGTACCGGGCGTGATGTCTTCATCAATATTCAGGAGATTCATAAACCTGAACTGAACGCTCAACTGCAAGCCGAGAAGATTGCGCAGCAGTTAGAGAAACGTGTAGCTTTCCGACGTGCTTTACGCAAAAGCTTGGAAGAAGCTCAGCGATTTGGCGCTCAGGGAATCAAGGTTCGTATTTCAGGACGCTTGAATGGAGCAGAAATTGCTCGTTCTGAATGGGCATTGCAAGGTCGTTTGCCTTTGCATACGCTGCGCGCGGATATTGACTATGGTTTTGCCGAGGCACATACAACTTACGGTGTGATCGGAATTAAAGTGTGGATTTATCGCGGAGACATTATGAATGCTCGCGAAGCAATGATGAAACGATAATGATTTCGGAATGCGGATTTCGGTATGCGGATTGAAAGCCGCACCGAAATTAAATCCGCAATCCGCGATCCCAAATCCGAAATCAAATTATGGCTGAGTATAAAACTCCAAAAAAGGTTAAATATCGTCGCCAGCAGCGTGGTCGCAGAGCTGGGACTGCACAGCGAGGTGCTGAGGTCGCGTTCGGTGAATTTGCTCTAAAAGCAACTGAGGCCGCGTGGATTACTGGTAAGCAAATCGAAGCTGGTCGTATTGCAATCACTCGTCACGTAAAGCGTGGTGGTAAGCTTTGGATTCGTATTTTTCCAGATAAGCCGATCACTAAAAAGCCCGCTGAAACTCGTATGGGTAAAGGTAAAGGCGCACCCGAAGGTTGGGTGGCAGTAGTCAAGCCAGGACGCATCATCTTTGAAATGGAAGGCGTGACCCGGGAATTGGCTTTAGAAGCAATGCGTTTGGCTGCGGCAAAACTTCCGATTAAAACTAAGTTCGTCACTCGTGAAGAACAAGAGGGAGGCATGCTATGAACCCCAAACTCGTAGATACACGTAAACTTTCCAACGAAGAATTAGCTGCGCGCGAATTGCAACTACGCGAATCAATGTTTCGCCTCAACTTTAAAAAAGTTTTGGGTGACATTGAAACTGTTGGACAGATTCGTAAAAACAAGAAAGAACTGGCGCGAGTCAAGACACTGCTGAGTGCGCGTGCGCTGGGGATAGAGAAATAAGCGTAATCCAGTTATGTCAGAAACTAATATTGCAGTTGAAGCCAGTGCTACTTCTACCCAGGGTCGTCGCAGCGAAAAAATTGGCATCGTGTCCAGCGACAAAATGCTGAAAACCGTTGTCGTTCGTGTGGACAGATTGATCAAGCATCCGATTTACAAGCGATATGTGCGTCGTCGTAATAAATTTATGGCGCACAATGAAATTGAAGGCGTATCAATCGGTGATCGAGTTCGCATTGTTGAGACACGGCCACTTTCCGCGAGAAAGCGTTGGCAGGTGGTAGAAGTTTTGCGTAAGGCAAGTAAATAGCAGGAAAGATTTTAGATGCTGGATGCGAGGTCAAAACTAACATCTAGTTACTAGAATCTATATCTGCTTTCGGAGAAAGCATTATGGTTCAAATGAGATCGGTTCTGGATGTTGCTGATAACTCCGGAGCTAAGAAAATTTCGATGATCGGTTCTCTTGGTGGTAGCACAGGTAAGCGTGCAAGCATCGGCGATATTATTACGGCTTCGGTCAAGGAAGCGAACCCCGATGGCACTGTGAAGAAAAAACAAGTGGTTAAGGCTGTGATTGTTCGAACTCGTAAAGAAGTCCGACGCAAAGATGGAACCTATATTCGCTTTGATCAAAATGCGGCAGTCATTGTGAAGGCAGATGGTGAACCAGTTGGAACTCGCGTCTTCGGGCCAGTGGCTCGCGAATTGAGAGAGCGTGGCTTTATGAAAATCGTCAGCCTCGCTCCAGAAGTGATCTAAAATTTAAGGTTTAGTGTAATGAAAATCAAAAAAGGCGATCAAATTTTAGTAATAGCTGGACGCGACAAAGGTAAGCGCGGGCGCGTTACTGAAGTTATCAAAAGTAAAGATAGAGTTTTGGTAGAAGGAGTTGGGATGATCAAGAAAGCGACTCGTCCAAACCCTAATGCCGGAATTCAAGGCGGAATTATCGAGAAAGAAGCTCCCATTCACGCCTCAAACGTAATGTTAATCGAACCAAGTACCGGAAACCCAACACGAGTGGGCTACAAAGTTGTAGACGGTAAAAAAGTTCGGGTCTCACGAAAAACTGGCGCAGTAATTGAGTAAAGTTATGGCAGCAAGATTCAAAGACAAGTTTAATCAGGAAATTGCCCCCGCTCTGGCAAAAGAATTTGGTTATAAGAACCCAATGAGCATTCCGCGAATTCAAAAAATCGTGTTGAATATGGGACTCGGTGAAGCAATCTCTAACCAGAAAATAATTGATGTCGCCGTCAATGAATTGGCTGTTGTGACCGGGCAAAAACCGGTTGTCACAAAAGCCAAGAAATCTATCGCGCAATTCAAACTTCGTGAGGGGATGAGTATTGGTGCAATGGTAACGTTGCGCGGTGATCGGATGTACGAATTTCTTGACCGCTTCATCAGCATTACCTTACCCCGAGTCCGTGACTTTCGTGGCGTTTCTCCAAAAGCATTCGATGGCCGTGGTAACTATACTGTAGGGTTAAAAGATCAATTAATTTTTCCAGAAGTGGATTTTGGCAAAGTAGACAAGGCTCGCGGGATGAACGTTTGTATCGTGACCACCGCCACCAACGATGAAGAAGCACGTTCTTTGCTGCGTCACTTTGGAATGCCGTTTAGACAATAATTTTGAGAGCTGAAAAGTTATGGCAAAAACATCAATGATGGTTAAGGCAGCTCGCCGACCAAAGTTTAAAGTAAGAGGCTACAATCGTTGCCAACGCTGCGGTCGCCCTCGCGCTTATCTGAGAAAATTCTCGGTTTGTCGAATTTGTTTCCGACAACTCGCTTTGGCAGGTGAAATTCCAGGCGTTAAGAAATCGAGCTGGTAAACGAAAGATTGTTAAGTTGTGAACGTGAAAGTGGGATTGGCCAGTTTCAAACGCACAGCGAAAGGGATAATAAATGGATCCGATAGCAGACATGCTCACACGCATACGCAATGGTATTGGGGCTCAACATACAAAAGTTGATATGCCACATTCCAAAGTTAAAGGCGAAATTGCAAGAATCTTAAAAGAAGAAGGCTTCATATCAAACTTTAACGTCAAGACTGATGAAGTCTCAGGTCATAAGACGCTTCGAGTTTTTCTACGCTTCGGTGCGAACGGTGAAAGTGCAATTACGCATATTAGCCGCGTCTCACTTCCAAGTCGTCGTGTTTATTCTCCTAAAAAAGAAATTCCGAAAGTCCTGGGTGGGCTTGGAATCAATATTCTTAGTACTTCACAAGGGCTAATGACTGGTAAAGCAGCGAGAAGAGCCAACGTTGGCGGTGAAGTAATGTGTAACGTTTACTAATACCGATCAAAGGATAACGGGCAAAAAGTTATGTCACGTGTAGGAAAAAAAATCATTAGCATCCCGAAAGACGTGAAGATTAATATTAGTGATACGTCTTTGGAAGTTCAAGGACCTAAAGGAAAGCTGACGTCGCCAATCCCAGAGGGAATATCTTTCAAGATGGAAGGTAGTACTCTGACAGCTGAGCGTCAGAGTGACAATCACTCAGCTTTGCATGGCTTAGCCAGAGCGTTGGCACAAAATAACATCACTGGTGTAACCACAGGTTTCAATCAGGACATGGACATCGTAGGCGTTGGTTATAAGGCTGAGTTAAAAGGGAAATCAATCTTATTTTCACTGGGTTATTCTCATCCGATAGAGTTTACGCTACCGGATGGAGTAAGTGCTAAAATTGAAAAGGTTGCGAAGCAGATAACTCAGTATCAAACTACGATTACCTTAACAGGAATTGATAAGCAATTGCTGGGGCAAACAGCTGCCAACCTGCATAGTTTGCGCAAGCCGGATGCCTACAAAGGCAAAGGTGTCAGATATGCAGATCGCGTTTTGAAACTGAAACCTGGTAAGACTGGTAAATAGTAAAAACTTTTGAAATATGAATTGCGATAAACTTCGCTGAACCATATTTCGTACAAGAAATTTATATGGCAAAGAGATCAAGACAAGACATTCGGCGTGCGGTTCATACCCGCATTCGCAAGAAAGTTCACGGGACAACCGCAAGGCCTCGTTTAGCGGTTTTTCGAAGTATTAGCCATATCGTAGTGCAAATTATTGATGATGATAATGGCCATACTTTATGTGCAGCTTCTTCCCACGAAAAAGCTGCTGGTGCAAGTCCAGGTGGAAATATTAGCGCTGCCGTAACTATCGGTAAATTAATTGCCGAGCGAGCGAAAGAAAAGGGTATCAATCAAGTAGTGTTTGATCGCGGCGGATATATTTATCATGGTCGAATCAAATCATTGGCTGATGCCGCACGTGAAGCAGGCTTGGAATTTTAGTAGTGATGTAGGCTGAGTAAGCTTGGTATACATTTATCGGAGACTTCTGTTATGGAAATAATCTCAGCAGATGGGCTGGATTTAAAAGAACAAGTGATTTCGATTAACCGTGTGACTAAAGTAGTCAAGGGCGGTAAGAATATGTCATTTGCGGCCTTAGTAGTGGTTGGCGATCAAAACGGAATCGTTGGATTTGGGACTGGAAAGGCTAAGGAAGTCCCGAATGCGATTCGCAAAGGAATTGAAGCTGCCAAACGAAATTTATATCGTGTACCGCTTAAAGGCGCAACTTTACCGCATCCAATTGTTGGAAACTTTGGCGCTGGTAAAGTCATGTTAAAACCTGCGGCAGAAGGAACCGGAGTAATTGCTGGTGGTGCCGTTCGCGCTGTGATGAATGCGGTAGGTGTTCGTGACGTGCTGACGAAGTGTCTTGGTTCAAATAATGCGCACAACGTTATTCGAGCGACTTTCGAAGGTCTAACCAGTTTGCGTAGTCCTGAGCAGGTTGCCCGATTACGAGGTCGCAGCGTAGAGGAGTTGTAAAGATGGCAGAAGCAGCAAAAATTAAAATTCAATATTTCCGCAGCAAGATTTGTACTCCTCAGAAGCACAAGGTCATTGTGAGTAGTCTGGGTTTTACCAAATTAAATCAAATTGTTGAGCGCCCTGATACGAAAGATATTCGAGGAATGGTCGCTAAAATTCCGCATTTACTGCGTATTGTTGAATAATTGTTATTCTCTTGCGGTAAGTGCTTTTTGAGCACGATGTCACGCCGCAAGTTGTTAATTCTGAGAATTTAGTTATGGCACTCAGCTTAAATAATATCAAAGCTCCCGAGGGCGCTACACATAAGAAAAAGCGCGTCGGTCGAGGTCCAGGTTCTGGTTTAGGAAAGACTTCAGGACGTGGAAATAAAGGGCAAAAGTCACGTTCAGGTTATAGCCGGAAACGAGGTTTTGAAGGTGGTCAGATGCCTTTACATCGTCGCTTGCCCAAGCGTGGATTTACCAATATCTTTAAGAAAGAATGGGCTGAAGTGAACATTCTCGATTTGGATCGTTTTGATTCTGAAGTGACACCGGATCTTTTAGTTGGAGCAGGCTTAATCCGAAAATCTAAACAAGGCGCAGTTGTAGTAATGGGGCAAGGAGACGTGACAAAAGCTTTAACTGTTAAAGCCCATCGTTTCACTGCTGGAGCAAAACAAAAAATTGAGGCCGCAGGTGGTAAGGCTGAAGTTATCGAGAGGCCTAGCGCCAGTTAAATTTCTTGGGGTGGTCATAGTTTCGACTGCTGAATTAGATGCCCTGGGAAGTAATCAAGAGCATTATGGTTGAATCATTCATCAATGCGATTCGGAATCTCTGGCAAGTGCCGGAACTACGTAGACGTGTCATCTTTACACTGCTGATGCTAGTCGTGTACCGTGCTGGGATTCATATTCCTGTGCCAGGCATAGATCAGGAAGTACTTAAAGAGATTTGGGGCCAAGCAGCAGGCTCATTATTTGGCGTACTTGATTTATTTTCAGGTGGTAATTTAAGGCGAATTTCTATTTTTGCACTGGGCATTATGCCTTATATCACGTCATCCATTATTTTTCAATTAATGACGTCAGTCTACCCTGCTCTGAAAAAAATTCAGGAAGAGGGTGAGCTGGGACGTCGCAAAATTACTCAATATACACGTTATCTGACAGTCGGACTTTGTTTGGTACAAGGAACGAGTATCGCCTTATGGCTCAGTCGTCAGCCGGGATTAGTGAATACAGGAAGTCAGTGGTCATTCGTAGCTATGGCTGTTTTGACTTTAACTGCCGGTACACTTTTCGTCATGTGGATAGGTGAACAAATAACTGAACGCGGGATTGGTAATGGCATCAGCCTGCTGATTTTTGCGGGTATTATCGTTAATCTACCAAGTGCGATTGTTCAGCTTTACGAGAAAATTAAAGACCCTAGTTCGGCGCTATTTGTCATCATCTTGTTAATTGTGATGGTACTGGTAACGGCAGGTGTTGTGTTTGTTGAGCGAGGATTACGTAAGGTTCCAACAAATCACGCGCGAAGAATAGTCGGAAGAGAATCAGTAGCTGGCGGTGGCGCTTCCTATATTCCTTTAAAAGTAAATATTGCAGGAGTCATCCCGGTAATTTTTGCATCATCTTTGTTAGCTATCCCGCAGACGATTGCCACATTGAGTAGTTGGGAGCCGCTAAAGCAAGTTCAAAACTGGTTTGGCGGTGGGCATCCGGTCTATGAATTGCTATTTGTTTCAGGAATTATCTTCTTCTGTTTTTTTTATGTCTCCATAGTCTTTAACTCAGACGAAGTGGCAGAAAATTTAAGAAAGCAGGGAGCCTTTATTCCAGGCATTCGACCAGGTAAGAAAACGAGTGATTATTTGAATGGAATTTTGACGAGACTGACTACGGTTGGCGCAATATATCTGGTCATTGTCTGTTTGATTCCACAGATCATGATTAGCGGATTTAAAGTTCAGGCTCTCCCCTTTATTGGTGAATGGTTGTATACGACGATTAGTGCCATTCCGGGTCTGGGCTGGATACTTACAGGTCTGGGCGTATCTTTTTACTTTGGCGGTACAAGCCTGCTAATTGCAGTCGGTGTCGCAATGGACACAATCTCGCAAGTCGAATCACAATTGGTTATGCGTCATTACGATGGCTTTTTAGGACCTCAAGGCACTCGAATGAAGGGCAGGACAGTTAATAACAAGTAGCAGCTAAGTGCTGTCGCGACTGGCTCCACTCGTTGATAGCTTTGAAATGGAGTCTTGATGCCCAAGATTGTAGTAATGATAGGACAGCCGGGAGTTGGTAAAGGAACTCAATCTCGTCTCCTTTCAGAGTATTTTCATATTCCTCAAATATCAACTGGTGATATTTTAAGAGAAATGGCTACACTGGAAACAAAACTGGGATTGCATATTAAAGAGTTCTTAAAGACCGGTCATTTAGTGGATGATGAGATTCTGGCAAGCGTGATTCAAAGTCGAACAATGCAGTCTGATTGCATTAATGGGTATATTTTAGATGGCTACCCGCGCACCTCTTCACAACTGCGGACCCTTGAGAAGTTGGCAAAAGGGCAGGATAAGGAAATCTGTTTAGTAAATATAACAGTGGCGCACGAGACATTGAAAAAAAGGTTAATTGGTCGAAGAACATGTTCTGGTTGTGGAGAGATATACAATATTTATCTTCGTCCTACAAAGCAAGAAGGAATTTGCGATTCCTGTCAGGGCCAGTTAATGCAAAGGTCTGATGATAAGGAAGAAACGGTTGCCATAAGGTTAGATGCTTATCAGAAAATGACTGCTCCACTGATTGAATATTATCAAAAAAGTGGGAGACTTGTTACCGTCAATGGCGACAGGGAAGTTAATGAAGTGTTTGGTGATATTCGAGTAGCGATTGAAAGTTAAGACTAATTAAGCAGGGAAGTTATTCCAAGCATGATCATTCGTAAATCCCGCAGCGAAATTGAAAAAATGAGAGCCGCTGGGCAGATTGTCGCTCAGACATTAAGTACACTGCGGAAAATGGTTGAGCCAGGAATTACGACTAAAGAATTAGATGCTGCTGCTGAAAGTCATATTCGGAAATCCGGGGCGTACCCAACCTTCAAAGGGTATCGAGGATTTCCGGCTTCAATATGCGCATCAGTGAATGACGAAGTCGTCCACGGAATACCTTCAGGCCGTAAATTAAAAGAAGGCGATATTATCAAGATAGATTGCGGAGCAACATTAAAAGGCTATGTAGGTGATGCCGCAATAAGTGTTGGAGTAGGTAAAGTTTCTGAATCAGTTGAAGCCTTAATGCAGACCACGCAGGAATCTCTCTTTAAGGCGATGGAGCAAATGGTTGAAGGTAATCGGCTCCATGATGTTTCCTTTGCAGTCCAGTCGCATTGTGAGGCGCGTGGGTATTCAATTGTAAGAGAATACTGTGGTCACGGGATAGGACAAAAAATGCACGAAGACCCGCAGGTTCCAAATTATGGTGACCCGGGAACAGGAAAGCGGCTTCAAGTCGGATGGGTTTTGGCGGTTGAGCCAATGGTAAATCTGGGAGTTGAGCACGTCAAAACTCTTAATGATAAGTGGACAGTAGTTACAATGGACGGTAAGCCTTCATCGCATTTTGAACATACGATTGCGATTACTGAAGATGGTCCGATTGTCTTGACAGCATTAGAAGATGGAACCGTGAGATTGTAGGAATTTTGCCAGATTGTAATAATGACCTTGCAAAAAATCCTCCCACGCATATAATTTCAAGTTTGCGTTTTTCGTCTGTAATAGAGCGAAGCGAATGAAGAGATCAAGTACCGATTAAGCTATGTCAAAAGAAGATGCAATTGAGGTTCAGGCTACAGTATTAGAGACTTTGCCAAACGCGATGTTCAAGGTTGAACTAGAGAATAAGCATCAGGTACTTGCTCATATCTCCGGACGGATGAGAAAAAATTTCATCAAGATATTGCCGGGAGACAAAGTATTGGTTGAGCTTTCACCGTACGATTTGACGAGGGGTAGAATTGTTTACCGCTTCAAGTAAAGTAGGAAAGTATTATGAAAGTTAGGGCATCAGTTAAAAAAATGTGTGATAAATGCAAAGTCATTCATCGCCATGGCGTTGTTCGCGTTATTTGCGAGAATCCAAAACATAAACAACGTCAAGGATAAGCAGGAGATTTTTTCATGGCTCGTGTAGCAGGCGTCGATTTGCCACCTCAGAAGCGCGCAGAAATTGGATTAACCTATATTTATGGGATTGGTCGTCCGCGTGCCCTCAGAATTTTAACTGAAGCTCAGGTCAGCGTTGATAAGAAAATCCGCGACTTAAGCGAAGATGAATTAACCAAAATTCGTGCCATTATTGATCAAGGCAGTGCTGTCGAAGGAGATCTTCGGAAGCAAGTCTCGATGGATATTAAGCGATTGATGGATATTGGATGTTATCGGGGCATTCGTCACCGCCGTGGCCTGCCGGTACGTGGGCAACGTACCAGCACTAATGCGCGAACCCGTAAAGGTCCACGCCGTATGACTGTGGCGAAGAAGAAGGCACCTGGTAAGAAGTAATTAAACAGGAGTGAGAGGCAGGCTTCACGTTCCGGGGTAGGAATGCTGACACCTGACACCTGACACCCGATACCTGAAATTTATGGCTAAGCAGCAAACGACTAAGAAGAAAGTTTTCAAGAAGAAAGAAAAAAAGAATATTCCAAATGGAATAGTTCATATTCAGGCAACTTTCAATAATACGCTCATTAGTATTACTGATTTACAGGGGAACCTGGTTTCTCAATCTTCATCGGGAGCAATGGGATTTCGAGGTTCACGTAAAGGAACCCCGTTTGCTGCACAACAAGCTGCGAGTAAAGCTGCAAATATCGCCAAGGATTCTGGCATGAGATCAGCTGAAATCAGGATCAAGGGACCTGGCTCAGGACGTGAATCCGCAGTACGCGCGATTCAGTCATCTGGAATTGAAGTTAGATTGATTACCGACGTGACTCCCATCCCGCACAACGGATGCCGTCCGCCTAAGAAGCGTCGAGTCTAATTCGGAAGTTTTTTTGATTCGATTGCAGATTCAATCGAATAAGCAACGGAGGATAAGTTGGCAAGAGATAGAGGTAAACAATGCCGAATGTGTCGGCGCGAAGGCATGAAGCTCTATTTGAAGGGCGAGAAATGCTATAAACCATCCTGTCCAATTGAAAAGCGTGGCACCCAGCCTCCAGGACAGCATGGGCAAACTGCACGTCGCGCGAAGCTTGTCGGTTACGGCGAGCAATTGCGTGAAAAACAGCGCGTCAAAAGAATTTATAACCTGCTCGAAGGGCAATTTCGAAATTATTTTGAAAAGGCTGCTCGTCAAAAAGGCGTTACAGGCGAAAATTTGCTTGGGTTACTTGAGCGTCGTTTGGATAACGTAATCTATCGCCTTGGATTTGCCATGTCGCGTCGTCAGTCGCGTCAATTTGTGCGTCACGGGCATGTCAGCGTGAATGGTCGAAAAGTTAATATTCCTTCTTTTCAGGTTAAAGTTGGTGATGAAGTCGCTGTCAGAGACAAGAGCCTTCAAAATACTCATATTCAAGGTTCCTTCCAAACTTCCGGTGGGCGTGGGCGTCCTGGGTGGATGGAAATATCTAACGCTGATAAGCTGGTAGGTAGAATTACTGCTCTGCCGCGTCGCGAAGAAATTGATCAGAATATTAACGAACAACTTATAGTAGAGTTGTATAGTAAATAAATGTTAGTCAGTGATCGGTTGCTTCTTTAAAGCGGCTTAGGGCCGAATCAATCTGGGCTTGAAGTTACTCCGACTTCTTGTTTTGGAGAAAGGAAGCAACTGATAAATCACTGACAGCTTACTAGGATTGGTAAAACGTACCATGTGGACCGGATTTCAAAAACCCAAGCGTTTATCTTGTGATCTAGAGACTTTAACAGACCGATATGGTCGTTTCTATGCTCAACCTTTTGAGAGGGGTTTCGGAACGACTATTGGTAATAGTCTGCGTCGAGCATTGCTTTCTTCGATTGAAGGTGCAGCAATTACTGCCGTACGCATTGAAGGTGTTCTCCACGAGTTTTCTTCAATTCCAGGCATTGTTGAAGACGCCACAGACATTATCCTGAATCTGAAGCAAATTCCGTTTAAGCTCCATACGAATGAGCCCAAAACGATTCGATTATTTAAATCGGAGCCGGGCTTCTTAAAATCCAGCGATATTGAATCTGATGCAGATGTTGAAGTGTTGGACGGAGATATTCATATCGCTACGATTAGTGAAGGCGGTAAGTTAGACATTGAAGTTCGCCTGAAGAAAGGCCGTGGATATGTCTCCGCTGAAAGAAACTTCGACGATGATTTACAGGTTGGATATATTCCGGTGGATTCTGTCCACTCGCCTGTCAAGAAAGTAAATTTTCATGTTGAAGCTGCTCGCTTGGGACAGGATACCGATTTTGATAAGTTAACGATTGAAGTGTGGACCAACGGAAGTGTCAGTCCTGAACACTCCATCGGTTTAGCGGCTAAGCTTATCAAAGATCACATGGCGATCTTTATTAATTTTGAAGAAGAAGCTGAAGAGCAGATCGAAGTCGCTCCAGCACCGCAGGCTTCTCCAGTGAATGAACATTTAGACAAATCAGTGGATGAACTGGAACTTTCAGTTCGATCTTATAATTGTCTGAAAAATGCGAATATCAAAACGTTGCGCGAATTGGTTGGTCGCTCTGAAAATGAGATGCTTAAAACCAAAAACTTCGGTCGTAAATCCCTCAATGAAATTAAAGATATTTTGACTTCAATGGGCTTGGGATTAGGGATGAAGGTAGATGATAGTGCGCAATCTGCTTAAAGCATAAAAGGTAGTTTAGTAATGAGACATTTAGTAGCACATCGAAAACTTGGAAGAACTTCTTCACATCGTAAGGCTTTGTTACGCAATCTTTGTACTTCGTTGATCCTGAATGAACGAATTGTGACGACGTTACCAAAGGCTAAAGAATTACGGCCTTATGCAGAAAAAGTAGTCACACTTGGACGGCGGATTAGTAAATCACGAGGAGCCGGAAAGCCCGGCGACGCGCTGAATGCCACTCGTCAGGCAGCTAACTTTTTCTTTGCTGGTAATGCTGGCAGAGATTGGAGCAAGCCGGCTGAAGAACGTACTGCAGGTGTCGCCGCATTAAAAAAACTTGCTGAAGATTTAGCGGAAAGATTTGCTGATCGTCCAGGTGGTTATACCCGAATTATTAAGCTTGGTCGCCGTACAGGTGACGGAGCAGAAATGGCCATTATTGAATTTGTCGGTAAAGAGGACGATAAGTTAACAGTCAGAAAAGACGCAAAATGGCTCACCTAATTTATTGCTGAGTATCGAATGAAAAAGAACCTGAATAGTTCTTTTACTCTATTTGCCTTAAGCCTTAACCGCGACGATAATTGCACTCGGTTAGGGCTTTTGCTTGTTGATAAGGTTCTAATCAGTAACATCAAAACAGATTAAGAAATATGCCCCAACGTGTCCCGACTATGAAAAAGCCAACCCCAAAGCAGCCGTCGGCTCAATCGGTAAAATCAAAGACTTCTAAACCCGCCGGAGCGAAGTCTTCAAATGATTTTACCGAACTACGGAATTTACAAGAAATAAAAGATCTCATTGAATTTGTAGCGGAAAAGAACTTCGATCAGATCGAGATCGAACGTGGAGATTTTCGGTTGCGGATTAGTAAAGGCGGTGAACGAATACAAGTTCCGATCCAGGCAGTGGCTCAACCAATAGTGGTTCCGCCAAGTGCCGCTCCAGTACCTATAGCTTCGCCGGTTTCAGTTATTGAACCACCCATTCCGCCAGCTCAGGTCGAAGAAAACTTACATATCATCACATCGCCAATTGTAGGCACATTCTATCGCTCATCATCACCGACTGTTGATCCATTCATTAAAATTGGTGATTCAGTTAATGCGGGACAGACACTTTGCATTGTGGAAGCGATGAAACTGTTGAACGAAATTCAATCGGATGTGAGTGGAAGCATTGTAAAAATCTTCGTTGAAAATGCCCAACCCATCGAATATGGACAGCCATTATTTGGACTCAAATTATAGTGGTCAGTGATTGTTATTATGCGGTCAAAAGACTGCTAACCAAACATCGAACACAAACCACCGATCTCTATGTTTAGGAAAATTCTCATTGCCAATCGAGGCGAAATTGCCTGCCGCATTATTTGGACTTGTAAAGAGCTTGGCATCAAAACCGTAGCCGTGCATTCTGAAGCTGATCGAGAGTCGCTTCACGTTCGTTATGCCGACGAAGCGATATGCATCGGCCCTCCGCCATCAGCCGGAAGTTATCTAAATATTCCGGCGATTATCGCAGCTGCCGAAATCACCGATGTCGACGCCATCCATCCTGGTTATGGATTCCTTTCTGAAAACGCGCACTTCGCCGAAGTTTGCGCTGATTGCAACATTAAATTTATCGGCCCTCGTCCCGATGTGATTCGTCGCATGGGAGACAAGGCTGAAGCCAAGCGAGCGATGCGCGAAGCTGGCGTTCCGGTGACTCCCGGAAGTGAAGGACTGCTCGAAGATGAAGAAACTGCTGTCCTCGAAGCAGAACGAATCGGTTACCCAGTGTTAATTAAAGCAACGGCTGGCGGAGGCGGGCGCGGGATGCGTGTAGCCTTAAATGCCGGAGAATTAAGGAACGCTTACAACACTGCTCGCTCAGAAGCGGAGACGGCATTCAAAAATAGTGGGGTCTATCTCGAAAAATATATTGCGAAGCCGCGACACATTGAAATTCAGGTGATGGCGGATGAATACGGAAACGTCATCCATTTGGGCGAACGCGAATGCTCGATTCAGCGTCGCCATCAAAAATTGATCGAAGAATCTCCTTCTCCGGTTGTCAGTAATGAATTAAGGGAAGAGATGGGACGCGTTGCCGTGAAGGCCTGTCAGGAAGTTGGTTACTCGAATGCCGGAACCATTGAATTTTTATTGGATGAAGACAACAGTTTTTATTTCATGGAAATGAATACCCGAATTCAGGTTGAGCATCCAGTGACAGAACTGGTGACGGTTTCAGACCTCATAGCCGCACAAATTCGTGTAGCAGCAGGTGAGCCGTTAAATCGCTCTCAGGAAGAAATTTTGTTTGTAGGACACGCCATAGAGTGTCGGATCAACGCGGAAGACCCTGAGACCTTCGTTCCGAGTCCCGGACGCATCACGACCTTTAATTTGCCAAGTGGGCCAGGTGTACGCGTAGACACTGCCGCATATGCGGGATATTTCGTGCCGCCCTATTACGACTCGATGATTGCCAAATTAATCGTTCATCATCGAACACGCGAACGCGCCATTATGCGAATGCGTCGTGCACTAGAGGCAACAGTTATCGAAGGTATCAAAACTACGATCCCGCTTCATTTGAAAATTATGGATGATCCTGATTTCCAGAGTGGAAATTTTTCTACGCGATTTATGGATCGTTACGCGAAGTAAGTTGCAATTTCTCCTCAACGTTTACCAGACGGCGTTAGAACCGGATCAGTATCGTCGGCAACTTTTCCTGGCACAGTGGAAAAATGAACAACGCCATCTTCTGAAATAAAGAACGAGCGTCCGCCGGAAGAAGTTGTCTCAGGTGTCATGACAGCTTCATAAGAGTCATCGCCTGTGACCGTTAGAGTAAGCTTGTAGCCGGTGATAACCGCCTGATCATAAGATGGGTCCAATAAATTTGCCGCAATTAATTCCTTAATAGTCCCATATTTATTAGCGTTTTCAGCATAGGTTACCTGAGCGCTGGCAATTGATCTTAATCGTCCTAAAGCGGCGAATTCATTAGCTGCCTTTCTGGCTGCCAATAAATTCGGAATTGTGATAGCAGCCATAATCGGAATCATAAAGACGAGAGAAAAAGCGCCCGTAGCAATACCACCGATTGCCATTCCTTTACCGCCATAAATCGCAGGCTCCTTGCTGATTTTTACCAAAGCGATAATGCCGGTAATGATTCCCGGAATTGCTAATAGAAAACCTGCGCAAAAGAGTGGCACGCTAACAATTCCAAGCACAAGCGAAGTAATAGCTAATCCCTGCTTTAATCCCTTACCGTTATTTTGTGACACCGAAGAAAAAGAGGGAGGGGGGTGTGTCGGGCGAAGGCTCATGCCACAGGATTTACAGGTGAAAGCTTCCGGCTCATTGATAAGTGTACACTTTTGACAACGCATATGATGCCCCTTTATTTGCTGAGTACTGGCTGAAAATTTCGATTATATTCGAAGCGATTTGAAAGGTTGTTTGAACGCCAGGCGGGGTGAATGGATTAAACTATCCAATTGCAAATAGTGTCAAGAAAAAAGTTAGTGAGCTGATTTTGCTGTCTGACAGTTGAGCGTAACTATCAAAGCCAATAAAAAAACTCACGCATCGGTTTGACCCTTTGCGTGAGTAAAATCTTAACCCAAGGTACTACAGAAAGAATTCTAGAAACTAAATCTCATACTCATTTCATATTGGCGAGCTGCACTCGCCGAACTGGAGCGTAGGAAAAATGGTGAAGTCAGGGTTCCGCTATACTGGCCATAATTCACTTTATTGAGCAAGTTAGAAACCTGAACTTGAACTTGCAGTGAAAAACGTGAACCTTCGGGAATACCGCCGCCACCACGACCACCGCCGCCACCCATCGGACCACCACCGCCCATCATTCCACCGCCACCGCCACCGCCACCGCGCCCGCCACGATCTCCGCCACCACCCATTCCGCCAGCATTGCCCGCCGCCGCAACAGATTTAGTTTTGCCTAAACCAAAAGTTTTGCTGACGTTCAAGTTGACATTGAATGAACCAGGGCCGATAGCTTTGATTCCTTCAGGATAAGTTGCTGCCAACCAGGCTCCGTAGGTTTGCGTACAAGTGTTGCCAGTGCCAATCGTTCGGCACTGCGTAATTTGAGAATAAAGATTTGCAGGTAAATCCTGATTGCGTCCGCTACCAGCGGGACGATCATTAAAGCTCGTATCACGATTGACATCCTGTCCGAGCAAAATATTGAAGGGGCTGCCAGCTCGTGCGTTTATGAACGTAGAGAAGTTGACGCCTTTTGGTAAATTGAAACGACCCATCATAAAGAATTGATGACGAGACATAAACGATGCGCGACCCCATTCTCCGGTTAAATCGTAGTTGTTGGCAGGCGTATCCGTATTGTTTTTCAAATCCATCAAAGAGTAATTACCGAAGAAGGAAAAGTATTTGCCGGTGCGGCGATCCAAGCGAATTTGCAATGTCTTGAATTCAGAATTACCAGCGGATTCAGTTTGGTTGATATTTCCTGACAGCGGATTTGGACGCGTACAGTCATAGCTTTGTGGTTGACCAAGGGCAGCAATAACGCATCCAGGTGTCGTCGTCAGTAAATCCGCACGAATGGCATTAACATTACGCGTTCTGTATTGATGAACACCACGTGAATAAATGAAATTGACTGAAGTGCTCAACCCCAAAGGTAATTGACGCTCGACGCTGGTATTGATGCTGTAGGAATAAGGCGCAACGATGTTAGGATCAAGCGTGCGGGTCACAGAGTTTTGCGGATTTAGTGTACCAATTTCTTTCAAGTCATCGCCAGGCTTGTAAGTAGGTTTATAGACGGGATTGGTGATGACATAACTCGTTTGAGTTTGACCATTGAAGCGTAAAGTATTTTCGAAGAGTCCAATATTTTGACGCGAGTAGAAAATTCCCGCACCAGTCCGAATCGTCGTTTTACGATCCTTGAATGGTGACCAGGCAATTCCCAGACGCGGAGCAAAATTATTAGAATCACTCAAATTCTGCTGGAATTCATGACGAACTCCCAATGATAAAGTGAATGCTGGACTCAAACGGAAATCATCATTGACGAACCACGAATAGTCGGTTTGGCTGGCGCGTAATAATGGATCACCGGTATTTGCAGTGAACTGATAAGTACCTCTTCCAGTTAATGCACAATTAGATGGATTTAACGGATTTGCAAGTATGCAGGTATATGAGCTGAGGCTTGGAAATGTATAAGTACCGTTAAAATTACTAACGCTGTAGTCACGATCTCTGACGTACTGCATTTGCACGCCACCTTTGAAGGTATGTTTCTTCAAAGTGTAAGTCAGATAATTTTGAATTTCAGCATCGAAGCCGGTGCTATTATTGCCACCGCTAGTCGCGCCGCCGCCATTGAAAGAATCCAAAACATTAATCGCAATGCCAGAAGTGCGTGCCGTAGTATTGCGCGTATCAAATCCAAACCGTGCACGAGCTTCATTGATTAAGCGGGAGCTAATAATGGCTGTGTCTGTAATTTGAAAATCGTTGCTTGAGCTTTTCGAATCAGTACCGCGATCTGGTGTCGTAAAACTAACAACGCCACCGGCTCCGCCGCCACGACCGCCGCCTCCACCACCGCCACCGGGGAAAAATCCGCCGCCGCCTCCACCAAAGCTCACCGCAAATTCCTGATTCACAGAATCTCTCTGTGAACGGAAGAAGCTGATACCAAGTGTATTCTTTTGATTGACCAGATAATCAGCACGAATGCTCATTGAAAGACTACTGTTCGGCGCATCCACGTTTGCGGCAACTGCTCCGCTTGGCAAAATATAGTTTGTCGTACTACCGCCACTCAGATTGCGGCGTTCGGTATAGGCGAACAGCGACATTTTCTTTTTGATGATTGGGCCGCTGAAATTGAAGCTGTATTGCTGCTGGAGCATATCCGGCTTGGTCACGGCAAAAGCATTACGCGCATCCAGAGCCGAGCTGCGGAACTGTGTATTGAAACTTCCGCGCCACGAATCATTACCAGGCTTGGTGGTAATTTCGATACGTCCAAAGCCAGGCTGCGAAAATTCCGCAGAGTAAGGATTTTGATTGATCGTGATTTTTAAAATTGCATCTTTGGGTGGAAGCCTGGCACCACTAAAACCATTGATCATAATTTCCGCGCCACCTGATCCGCCGTTGCCTCCACCTGCACCAGGGCCGGCAAGGTTTTGTAATGTTTCGCGCAGATCATCTTCATTATTTGGAAGGTCTTTGATGAAGTCTTCACCAAGAACTGTTGCACTTAAGTTTTGATCCGGCTCGACTGTCGCACCATTCGCTTCAGCGGTAACGTCAGTTGCGATTTCAACCGAAGCGATAGCCATTTTGACGATCAAAGTTTCTTGTTGCGGGATTTTTAAATCGCTAATAACAGCGGGCTGGAAGCCTGAGAATTGTACGAAGAAGTTATAAGTACCCGCTGGAATATTTGGGATAGAAAATTCTGCTGATTCATTTGCCGTAACGACACGGGTTTTACCACCAGGCAGAACCAGCGTTACTTTTGCACTTGGGATTACCGCTCCCGTTTCATCCTGTACAACGCCGCGCAAGGTGCTGGTATTTTGTGCTACGGCGAGAATACTCATCGCCGTGAGGCTGAGAACGATTAATAATTTGCTGACCCAATTCTTCATAAATAACCTTTGTTGCTGAATCTCAATAATGATTCAAAATATTGCGTAACTGTAATTCCCCAATTTATTTCGGGATAATGACTTCGAGGGTATAGACGAATAGTGTTCTCTGCGAGTTTCAGAAAATTCAAAAAAGTTTTTCGGGCGATAAATAATTTGGTGGACGGTGGTCAGTGGTTGGTGGTCGGCGCGGGGTTCCCGCAAGTAATACCTTCTCACGATAACTTGCATCCGACCACCGATTACTGACCACCGTCCACCAAATAGCTTTATCCAACGTTAAATTGTCTTGACAATGCGTTAGCCAGTGATTATGGTTTCGGTTTGCTTTGTGCCCTCACAAATCAAGACATTTAAGGAGTTACTACATTGGCAAGAGAGCAAGCTACCACTAAACCTGTTTTGAACGATCCGTTGCTGGATCAATATAATAAAGCCAGCGACTGGGTAAAGCCGCGGACGAAGACCCTTCTTACCGCTTTGGCCGCAATCGCCGCCTTACTGTTACTATTTTTTATCTACCAGGCTTTTTCTAAATCGCGAGTTGAAAAAGCGGGTAACGCCTTCAACGAAGCCCTCAAGATTGATAACGCTCCGGTTGACGATCCGTTGCCGCAAGTTGAAGCGGGTCAGCCCGCTTTCAAAAACGAAGCGGAAAAAAATCAGAAGGCGATTGAAGCATTTGAAAAAGTTTCGCGTGATTATTCTTCGATGTATGGCGATATCGCAGGCTTTTATGCTGCCGTTCGTCAATTGAATGTGGATGGCGCAAAAGGCGAAGCCGCTTTGAAGGCGCTAGTTGATAAGAATTCTACCGTGAGTACGCAGGCACGCCTGGCTTTGGCGGAACATTATGAGGCGACGGGGAAATTAGATGATGCCCTGGCTGCTTACACCAAGCTGAAGGCAAATCCCGGTGAAGTCTCACCAAGTTTGATTGAACTGGGCATTGCGCGAATTTATGAAACGCAGGGCAAAAAGCAGGAAGCCGCAGATTTATACTTCAAGCTCGCCAGCGAAAATCGTGACAAACCAACTTCGGTGAATACGAAAGCACTGTCACAGCTTTCGTTACTTGATCCAGCTCGTGTAGATAAACTTCCCGAAGCTGAGAAGAAAGATAGTAGTGGTTTGATGATCAAGTAATAACATCAGCTTCTTCAAAAAATAGAGCGACGAGCGCGTAGAAAACTACAGCTTGTCGCTTTTTAATTTTTGTGGAGCGATTGCGCCATTAAGCATATCTTTTCAGCAGTTGATTCAGGTAACACTTAGATGACTTTGATTGAAACGAGCCGCCGCGTTTTGATGAAGGAAAAGTGTGCTTGAGATTCAGCGCTGGAGTTCACCCTATGTTTAAGGCGCGGAAAAATCACTTCTCAGTTCGACCTCAACAACCAATTCATTGGCTAGCCCTGCTTGGCTTTGTCTGTATCGGAGTGCTGGCTGCCGGTGAAGTCTATGTGCGCAGCGGTGTAGTGCTGCTCATTGCGTTTTTCGCCCTGGCACTGGTGTTTGCCACAGATCGGATTACGTTCGACGGTAAAGTGCTCAAGCGTGTCGGATTCATCGCCTGGCTTCAGGATCAAATAGGAATTTCGCAGACACTGGAATTGGATGAAATAGAATTTCTTTTTAGCCGGAATAAGCAAACTATTTTTGGTGTCATCTTTTTTCAAACTACGATTACGGCCTCAGAAATTAAGTGGAAGATCAGCTCAGATCAACGCGTTTATCAGCCCTTCGTAAAAGCACTTTTTAAAAATGTTCCGACTGTGTTGTTGGATTCACTTTCGAGCGAATTACTATATTACTGGGAAGAAAAAGACCCATCCTACAAATTGGTCAACGACAAAATCGTCAACGCGCAACGGATCGAACGATGGCGCAGAAAAGCGGTTCGTCTTAGCCTTGACGGTCAATTTGAAGCCGCCGCGAAGTATTTAAAAATTGCTCATGAAAACGCTCCGCACGATCCGCAGATTGCTTATGATACCGGACGGTTTTTGCGCCGCCGCGCTTTATCTTATGGATTACGAACAGATCGCCGCGAAGCCGATATGTTACGGGCGGAAACCTATTTTAGAATGGCAGGGCGCTTAGCTCGTGAACAGAAAAAAGCCAGGTTGCTGGAACGCATCGGCGAAGAATTTTATGAGCATCGTCAATTTGAAACGGCGCAGAAATATTTTGATCTGGCAACCAGAATTGATCCGGTTCGCCCGCGCGCAAACCTTGGCCTGGCCGGAGTCGCATTGCAAAGCGGACAGTCTGCTCGAGCGATTTATGCCTTCAATCAAGTTGCTTGTGGCGCCGAAGCCGCAGGTGCGGAAGGCCTGTCAAAATTGGCACTACGCAAATCTGAATACTACGAACGTCTCACGCAGGACGTAGAATTTCTGAGCGATGAATCTGGCTGGGAAGGTGTACTGAAGCAACTGAAAATTGCACGTTGGAGTGTGCTGATCATTTTTCTCATTACGTGGATGCTCCAATTAAATCTTTTGCATTTTGATGATTCAATGTTGACGTTCATGCGTGACATCACAGCGACCTTGTTCATTCTCTGGATTTGTAATTTTACCGCCAGCCAAATTATTTTGGCCTACCGTCGGGAATAAACGTAGCGCAATCCAGCCATGGTTGCG
>JAYTCQ010000288.1:0-22088 GCA_043736395.1 Blastocatellia bacterium
GTTGATCATGCCGATCGCGATGGAAAAAGGCTTGCGCTTCGCGATCCGTGAAGGCGGTCGCACCGTCGGCGCCGGCACCATTTCTGATATTGTTGAGTAATTGAAGCATTAATTGGTTTTACCGATTAATGACGGAGCTAATTTAGAATGCCTAGAGATAACATCACATTAGTTTGCGAAAAGTGCAAAAATAAAAATTACATGACGACCAAGAACAAAAAGAAAACTCCAACACGTCTGGAATTTAAGAAATTTTGCAATACGTGCCGCGAACACGTGAACCATAAAGAAACCAAATAACGAAGTTGTAATCCATTGAAGCTGTGTCGGGACGCCGAATTGTTCCGTTGCTGAATTCTTCTTTGAACTTTTTAGTCTTTTATTAAGGGGTATGGTGTCAACGGCTAGCACAGCGGTCTCCAAAACCGTTGGTCCGGGTTCGAATCCTGGTACCCCTGCCATTTAGATTATTTTGCCCCTGAACGCATATTCAGGATGTTTTTGAAATGCAAATACCAAACTTACGGCTGCGTAAGGGGAGGGATGCCTGGTAATGTCAATCGAAGAAATACAAAGCGAACCTCCTATGGCTGAAAAGCCACAAAGCCCGATTGCTCGTCTTAAAAATTTTTATCACGAAACCCGAATTGAAATGACCAAGGTTGCGTGGCCAACGCGTAAAGAAGTCATTGATACCACAATGGTCGTGATTGTGGCGGTTTTCTTTTTTGGTTTTTTCTTGTTCGGGACCGACATCGTTCTGAAGTACGTGATTGATGGAATTGAATGGGCTGCCAAAAAGGTGTTTTATTAAGCTGGAATTACGGAGGCTTGCCTTAAACAGGCAGCTTGAGATATGACCGAACTCGAAACTGAAGCAACTGAAGCAAAAGAACAATTAGAAACTGAAGAAATTTCAGAAGTTACTGAGGTTCCTGAAGCTGTTGAGGCTGCTGATAATGAAGCTGCTGACACCACTGAAGCTGTTGAGACTTCTGAAGTTGATGAAGTAGTTACTGAAGTTCCGGTAGAAGCTCAGGTAGAAGCCCGAACAGAATGGTTTATTATTCACACCTATTCAGGCTATGAGCGTAAGGTTCGCGATAGTCTGAATTCACGCATTGAAGCCTTCAAAATGGCTGACGAGGTGCTTGAGGTTTTGATTCCGACGGAAACGGTTGTGGAAATGCGCGGCTCCAAACGAGTGGAAAGTACGCGAATGTTCTTTCCCGGTTATGTCTTGGTTAAACTGGTGACGAATGAACGCGGCGACATCTCAGATAAATCCTGGCACTTGATTAAGAGTACGCCAAAGGTGACAAGTTTTGTAGGTGGCCAAAAACCAACGCCGCTTACTCCTGAAGAAGTTGATCAAATTGTTCATCACGTAGCTGTCGCGGCAGAGAAGCCAAAACCAAAATTTACGTTCTCTCGTGGAGAGACGGTACGCATTACGAATGGTCCTTTTACTAGCTTTACGGGAACAGTAGAAGAAGTAAATATAGACAAAAGCATGCTTAAGGTTATGGTCACGATTTTTGGTCGTGCAACCCCGGTCGAGTTGGGTTTCCTTGAAGTTGAAAAACTGACCTTTACTGAAGAAAGTTAATAGGTAATAAGACAGTCTTCAGGTTGACTGATCGCTGATCTCAAATTACCAAGTGTTACTATTATGGCTAAGAAGATTACAAGTTATATTAAGCTCCAAGTCTCTGCTGGTAAAGCAAATCCGGCGCCTCCAATCGGTACGGCACTCGGCCCGCAAGGCGTCAATATCATGGAGTTTTGCAAGCAGTTTAATGCGAAAACTGCCAACATGGGAGATATTAAAATCCCGGTTGTCATTACAGTTTACGCAGATCGCTCTTTTACCTTCATTACGAAGACCCCGCCGGCGGCTGATTTATTAAAGAAAGTCTTAGGGCTTACGAAAGGTTCCGGAAAACCGAACCGTGATAAGATCGGAACGGTTACGCGGGCACAGATCGAAGAAATTGCAAAAACCAAATTACCAGATTTGAATACTACCAATCTGGATTCGGCAATTCGAACCATTGAAGGCACTGCCAAAAGCATGGGATTGCAAATTAAAGATTAGTCTTCATCATTCACTGTTCTAAGAGGGAGTAACAAAGCTCTTCACTGATTTGAAGCCGCTACGTTACGTTAACACCTGAAAGGAAAATCATGGCTGGAAAAAAATTTAAAGCAGCGGTAGCGCAGGTTGACCTCGCTAAGTTGTATTCACTTACTGATGCGCTTGAGCTAGTCAAAAAAGTAGCCTTTGCGAAATTCGATGAAACTGTTGAATTGACAATGGTTTTGGGTGTTGACCCGCGCAAGGCTGATCAATTGGTGCGCGGTACAATTGTATTGCCGCACGGTTTGGGAAAAAACAAAAAAGTTGCTGTCATCGCTGGTGGCGACAAAGCAAAAGAAGCGCTTGACGCGGGTGCCGATGAAGTCGGAGCCGAAGATTTGGTCGAAAAGATCAAAGGCGGATATACCGATTTTGATGCTTTAATTGCGACTCCCGATATGATGCGTCTGGTTGGAGCATTGGGTAAAGTACTTGGGCCTCGCGGCTTAATGCCTAATCCGAAGACGGGAACCGTGACCGCTGATGTGACGACTGCTATCAGAGAAACCAAAGCTGGTAAAGTCGAATATCGTGTCGATAAAACAGGCGTTATTCACGTCGGTGTCGGGAAGGTTTCATTCCCTTCCGATAAATTACTTGAGAATACCAAAGCATTGATTGATGCAGTGGTGAAGGCCAAGCCTTCGACCGCGAAGGGCAAATACGTTAAGAAAATCAATGTTGCTTCAACCATGGGCCCTGGCGTCTTAGTTGATAACGGTTCGGTCGGAGCATAACGCAAACAGAAGATTTATAGAGTGCTAACATGAAAACCAAAATTCAAAAGCAAAGTGAAATTGAGATTCTGAATACGGAATTTGCGAAATCGAATCACGCAATTGTGGTTCATTATCAGGGCATAACCGTCGAAAAGGATTGGTCGTTGCGTGATGAAGCGCGCGCCGCCAACTTCGGCTATCGTGTCATCAAGAATAAGTTGGCACAAAGAGCTGTCGTAGGGACCCCGCTCGAAAGCCTGAAAGATCATTTCGTCGGGCCGACCGCAATTGCTTATAGTGACAGCGACCCGGTCAGCATTGCCAAGGTTCTCAGCAAATTCGCCAAAGAAAATCCAAAATTTTCTTTTAAGGGCGGAGTTGTTGAAGGCCGCGCCATTACAGTGAATGAAATTGCTGATGTCGCCGCGTTGCCATCGAAGGAAGAATTAATCAGCCGCATTATGTACCTGTTGAATTCAGGCGCACAAAGAATGGCTGTCGCGCTCAATGGTGTTTCACGTAATCTGGCAGTTGTGGCCAGTGAAATCGCTAAACAAAAAAGCGCTTAGATTTTTAAATTTTCAATTGGAATGCATTCGATTGAAAGAAATGATTTTTGATAGTGGTCGCTAACGCGTGTCAGTGCGCGACCCACAGATCGGTTTTGGAGTGATGCCCGAATGCGATCTTTAGCGCGTCGTTTAATTTCGACGCAAGACCATTAACTCTATTCAGGCTTTGCCGCCTGAACAATCTGGAAATAAAGAATATGTCAGACAAATTACAAGGTATTGTTGACCAAATTAAGGAATTAACCCTTCTTGATGCTTCAAATTTAGTGAAGATGTTAGAAGAAACTTTCGGTGTTTCCGCAGCAGCGGCTTCAGTGGCAGCAGCTCCGGCAGCAGTTGGTGCGGCTCCAGTTGAAGAAGAAAAAGATGAGTTTACCGTCATGCTCACCTCTGCGGGTGCAGCCAAAATTAACGTCATCAAAGTCGTTCGTGAAATCACCGGTCTCGGTTTGAAAGAAGCGAAAGATTTGGTTGATGCTGCTCCGAAGGCGGTCAAAGAAGGCGTCACGAAAGATGAAGCTGAACAAATCAAAACCAAGCTTACAGAAGCTGGTGCATCAGTTGAACTTAAGTAGTTCATTTGAGATTGTTAGTGTTTTAAGGTAACCTACAGAGTGCTGAGTGAAGTTGAGCTTCGCTCAGCACTCATTAATTAATTTAAGTAACACGAAATTATCTTGATTTACACTACAAGCGCTTTAGTTTTTTCAGTCCCTCAATTAGTTCTGGGGGTAAGGGAATCAGAAAGATTCATACAACTGTATTAATAATTAAACTGCATGACTGCGGCTAAGGCGTACTATTATCGCCAAGCCGCTTTTGGTGTTTACATTCGCAATTGTTAGGCAGAAATGCTAAGAGGGCGCACGCGAAATTTGCGTGCCTTACCAACGGGAATGACCGCAATGGCAAATAACGAATTGATTGCTTTAAGTACAGCTAATGGGCCGCGCTACGATTTCTCAAAGATTCGTACCGCCGTCAGAATTCCAAACTTAATTGAAGTACAGCGTGAAAGTTATGATCGCTTTCTTCAAATGGATATGTTGCCGCCTGAACGTGACAGTACAGGATTGCAAGCCGTCTTTAAATCTACTTTTCCAATTGCTGATTTTCGTGATGTCTCTTCGCTGGAATTCGTTGAGTACCGGATCGGTAACTGGACTTGTAAATGTGGACAATTACAAGGATTACACCATTTACGTTCAAATTGTAAAAACTGCGCCGCCGTCATTAAGGTGAATCCCTTTTCATCTGAAGATGTGATGTGCGGAGACTGCGGAACTTACAATAAGAACGTCGTCATCGTTTGCGATAACTGCGGTGAACCAGTCGGGCTTAAACACAAATACGATGTAAATGAGTGTCAGGAACGGGGGATGACCTATTCGGTTCCACTCCACGTTAAGATTCGACTCACGGTCTGGGACAAAGATGAGGAAACTCACCACAAATCCATTCGCGATATTAAGGAAGAAGAAGTGTATTTCGGTGATTTGCCGCTGATGACTGCGAATGGAACTTTCATCATTAACGGTACTGAGCGCGTCATCGTTTCGCAGCTTCATCGTTCACCGGGAGTATTTTTTGAGAGTGCCGAAAATAAAACGTATTTCCTTGGCAAAGTTATTCCGTATCGCGGTTCATGGGTAGAATTTGAGTACGATTCTAAAAATCTTCTGTATGTTCGGATTGACCGCAAACGAAAATTCCTGGCGACGATTTTTCTGCGCGCTCTGGGTCTAAAGAGTGACGAGGAAATTCTCAAGGCTTTCTATCAGGTTGATACCATTAGAGCTAATGCCGGTCAGCTTTTCTGGCAAGTCAGTAAGAACGTTATCGGCCTGCGAGTTTCGCATGAAATCAAAGATAAAAAAGGCGAGGTACTGGTCAAGAACGGCAAGAAAATTACCAGCTCCGCATACGAAGCGATCATTGCAGCGGGAGTTAAGGAAATAGAAGTACAGGTTAGTGATCTCGAAGGAGCATTCGTTCTCAGTGATTTGGTAGACAACACGACAGGCGAAGTTCTGGCTGAAAGCAATACGACTTTAACGCCGGAAACAATTGCGAAATTGGCTGAAGCCGGAGTGGACACGCTGGAAATCTTCTTCCCTGAAAAAGATGATGCCGGCCCGGTCATGAGCAACACTGTTCGTAAGGATTCCATCAAGTCGCATCACGAGGCGTTGATTGAAATTTATCGCAAGATGCGTCCCGGCGATCCGCCGACTTTAGATACTTCAAAAGCATTGTTTGAAGGCATGTTCTTTGATCCGCGCAAGTTTGATTTTTCACGTGTTGGTCGTCTGAAATCAAATATCAAACTGGGCTATCCGGAACGGGATCGTCTCGACGATTTATTATTCTCGCCACAGGATTTTTATAACGTAATTGACTACGTTTTAAAGCTGAAAAAGGTCAGTGGCGAAGTCAAATTGCCGGATGGTCGTAGCATTTTCTACAGCGACGATGACATTGATCATTTGGGAAATCGTCGTGTTCGCGCGGTTGGTGAATTGCTTGAGAATCAATTCCGACTCGGTTTAGTCCGAATGGAACGCGCCATCAAAGAGAAGATGTCCATCCATCAGGAAATGCAAACTGCGATGCCGCGTGATTTGATCAACGCGAAGCCTGTCATGGCGGCGGTTCGTGAATTCTTCGGATCATCGCAACTCTCTCAGTTTATGGATCAAACGAATCCATTGTCTGAGATCACGCACAAGCGTCGTCTTTCAGCGCTTGGACCAGGTGGTCTATCGCGTGAACGCGCCGGTTTTGAAGTCCGCGACGTGCATACTACCCACTATGGTCGTATCTGCCCGATTGAAACCCCTGAAGGGCCGAATATCGGATTGATTTCTTCGCTTTCATGTTTTGCGCGCATCAATGAATTCGGATTTATCGAATCACCATATCGTCGGGTTCTTGATGGTCGTGTGATTGACTACTTACTAATTCATAATCCGGGAGATACCAGCCTGAAAGCAGGGGATCACGTTCCCGAGGAAGTGTTAGAGAAAGCCAATAAAAAAGTTGGCGATGGCAAATTGGCAACATATGAGCCGTACCCATTTTATCTTTCGGCTTGGGAAGAAGATAAATACATCATCGGCCAAGCGAATATTGAGCTGGATAAAGACGGACACATTGTCAGCGAACGCGTCAATGCTCGTCAGGCAGGAGAATTTATTCTGACCACGCGCGGGGAACTCCAGTATATGGACGTTTCTCCAAAACAGCTCGTTTCAGTTGCCGCGTCATTGATTCCATTCCTCGAAAACGACGACGCGAACCGCGCCTTGATGGGATCGAACATGCAGCGTCAAGCCGTACCGTTATTGCGTGCGCAAGCACCGTTCATCGGAACTGGAATGGAAAAAGTTACCGCGCAGGATTCAGGTGCGGTAGTGATTGCTCGACGTGACGGCATCGTAGATGTTGTTGACTCCGAGCGTATCATCATCAAAGCCGATCACAACGTAGACGGTACGCTTTCACGCGAAGTGACGGCGGACATTTATCCGCTGATCAAATTCAAACGCTCGAACCAAAACACCTGCATCAACCAAAAGCCCATCGTGCGCAAAGGTGATCGGGTAGTGAAGGGACAAGTGGTAGCTGACGGGCCGTGCACGGAAGGCGGCGAATTGGCGCTGGGACGTAACGTTCTGGTTTCATTTATGCCGTGGCGCGGATATAACTTCGAAGACGCGATTTTGATCTCTGAAAAGATGGTCAAGAACGATTACTACACTTCAATTCACGTTGAAGAATTAGAAATCGAAGCGCGTGATACGAAGCTTGGACCGGAAGAAATTACCCGCGATATTCCAAACGTTGGCGAAGCCGCTTTACGCGACCTCGACGATAGCGGAATCATTCGTATAGGTGCTTACGTCAAGCCAGGTTCGATTCTGGTTGGTAAGGTCACACCGAAGGGCGAGACACAGCTTACCGCAGAAGAAAAATTGCTTCGTGCAATCTTCGGTGAAAAAGCTGGTGACGTTCGTGACGCTTCATTGAATTGTCCTCCAGGCATTGAAGGAACTGTCGTGGATGTCAAAGTCTTCACCCGTAAGGGTGCAGACAAGGACGCGCGCAGCCTGGCCATCGAAGCAGCTGAAGAAGAAAAACTGCTCAAGAATCTTAACGACGAAATTCGTATCCTGCACGAAGAACGTAACAAGCGTGCTTACGAATTGCTCGAAGGTCGTAAGCTGGAAGAAGACCTTGTGCATAACCGCAAGGTGTACTTTGAAAAAGGCACGAAGCTGACGCGTGAGAACTTGCAGGAACTGGAATTCGCGGCCTTGAAGAAAGCCACTGTCGCCGGTACTCGTACCGATGTCAGTGCTGAAATCAAAGACCTCGAACAGCGCACAGATCGTCAAATCGCCATCCTGGAGCATTTGTTCAAGGACAAAGTTGACAAGCTGAAAAAAGGCGATGAGTTAATGCCTGGTGTGATCAAGATGGTCAAAATCTTCGTCGCGATGAAGCGTAAGCTTTCCGTCGGTGACAAGATGGCCGGTCGTCATGGTAACAAAGGTGTGATCGCTCGCATTTTGCCAGAAGAGGATATGCCGTATCTGCCGGATGGAACTCCGGTTGAAATCGTCTTGAATCCGCTGGGTGTACCTTCGCGTATGAACGTCGGGCAGATTTTGGAGACCCATTTAGGATGGGCAGCCAATGTGCTGGGATTGAAATTTGCTACGCCGGTGTTCGATGGAGCATCCGAAGTAGAAATTAAGAAATTCCTGCGCGAAGCCGATCAGAAATTACAAGCGAACGGTTTCCCTGAAATGATTAACGAGTCAGGAAAGACTGCTTTGTATGACGGTATGACGGGCGAAGTGTTCGAGCAGAAAGTAACCGTTGGTTACATCTATATGCTCAAACTTTCGCATTTGGTGGACGACAAGATTCACGCCCGCTCAATTGGACCATACAGCTTAATTACGCAACAGCCGCTCGGTGGTAAGGCGCAATTCGGCGGTCAGCGTTTCGGAGAAATGGAATGCTGGGCGTTGCAGGCCTACGGCGCGGCGCATACTTTGCAGGAATTGTTGACGGCGAAGTCAGATGACGTGACAGGACGCTCGAAAATTTACGAAGCGATTGTCAAAGGTGAAACTGATTTCGAGCCGGGCTTACCGGAATCCTTCAACGTCCTGATCCGCGAATTACAGTCTTTGTGTCTTGATGTTGACTTGCGTCAATCTGAATCAGCGCATGATTAAAATCAGTTGTCCGTAACCGTTCGCTCAATACGAACGGTTACGAATGGCAACAGGCTACCAAAACGGACAACTGATAACGGAGAAAAGCAATGTACAGAATTACCGGGGACAATAAGCCCGCACCATACTTAGAATCCATTCGCATTAGTCTTGCTTCACCAGAAAAAATTCGCTCCTGGTCACACGGACACGTCACGAAGCCGGAAACAATCAACTATCGGACGTTCAAACCAGAACGCGATGGATTGTTCTGCGCGCGTATTTTCGGCCCGGTCACAGACTGGGAATGCTTGTGCGGTAAATACAAACGCATGAAGCATCGCGGCGTAGTCTGCGATAAATGCGGCGTTGAGGTTACCCAGGCGAAAGTTCGTCGTGAACGCATGGGACATATTGAATTAGCCAGTCCGTGTTCACACGTCTGGTTTTTCAAAGGACTGCCTTCGCGCATCGGACATTTGCTGGATATTCCTTTGCGTGAGTTGGAAAAGGTTTTGTACTTTGAAAGCTACATCACCATTGCCGACCAGAAAGAGCTGGACGAATTAGGCATACCGCTCAAAGAAAAAGAATTACTTTTGGATGATCGTTATCGTCAGTTGCGTCAGGAATTTCCTGGCAAATTTACAGACGAAATCGCGCGCATGGGTGCCGAAGCCATCAAGATTTTGCTTGCGAAAGCTGATATTGAAGAGCTTTCCGAAGAAATGCGCGAGAAGATGAAAACCGAGACCAGTCAGCAGAAAAAGCTGAAGTATTCGAAGCGTCTCAAGGTCGTCGAATCGTTCCGCAAATCCGGCAATCATCCTGATTGGATGATCCTGGACGTGATTCCTGTCATTCCACCGGAACTGCGTCCGTTAGTTCCCTTGGATGGGGGACGTTTTGCAACTTCAGATTTGAACGATCTCTACCGTCGCGTCATCAATCGTAATAATCGCTTATCAAAGCTGATCGAATTGAAAGCTCCTGAAGTCATCGTGCGTAACGAAAAACGCATGTTGCAGGAAGCCGTAGACGCTCTGTTTGATAACGGTCGTCGTGGTCGTGTTTTACGCGGCGTCAACAATCGTCCGCTGAAATCTTTGTCGGATACATTGAAGGGCAAACAAGGCCGCTTCCGTCAGAATTTGCTCGGTAAACGTGTAGATTATTCAGGACGTTCGGTCATCGTTGTCGGCCCTGAATTAAAACTGCATCAGTGCGGTTTGCCGAAGAAAATGGCGCTCGAATTATTCAAGCCATTTATCTACAACAAGCTCGAAGCCGAAGGTCATGCGGCAACCATCAAACAAGCCAAAGAATTGGTGGAACGCCAGGAAGATGTCGTGTGGGATATTTTAGAAAAGGTCATCAAAGATCATCCTGTTTTGCTCAACCGTGCGCCAACGCTTCATCGTTTAGGCATCCAGGCGTTTGAGCCAGTCCTCGTCGAAGGCAAGGCCATCAAGATTCATCCTTTGGTCTGTACCGCCTTCAACGCAGATTTTGACGGCGATCAAATGGCGGTGCATATTCCGCTTTCGCCTGAAGCGCAAATCGAAGCCACGGTGCTAATGCGCGCAGATAACAACATTCTTTCGCCAGCTTCAGGACAGCCGATTGCAGTTCCTTCACAGGATATTGTGTTGGGTTGTTATTACCTGACCCGCGCGGCGGATGGAGCCAAAGGCGAAGGTCGCGCTTTTGCCAATATTGATGAAGTCTTACTTGCGCTCGATGCGAAAGAAGTTTCGACGCAAACACGTATCCGACTTCGTTATACCGGTAAGCTCATTAACCTTGAGAACGAACGCGATAATCAGGACATCATCAAAGCCAGTTCGCAAGATGTCGCAAATCGTACGATTCAAACCACGGTTGGTCGGGTAATTTTCAACGACAGCCTGCCAAAAGAATTGCCGTACATTAACGGAATTTTGAAGAAAAAAGGCTTGGCAAGTTTGGTGAGTTTCTGCTTCCTTCGTTATGGGCACGCCAATACAGTGATGATGCTGGATCAGCTGAAAACATTGGGCTTCACCTACGCGACGAAAGCGGGCATCTCCATCGGCATTGACGATATGGTCACGCCTCCGAACAAGAAGAAATTGATCGGAGACGCTGATGATGAAGTCATTAAAATTGAACAGCAGTACAACGACGGTGTCATCACCAACGGTGAACGTTATAACAAAGTCGTAGCGATCTGGTCAGAAGTCACCGAACGCGTAGCCGATGAAATGTTCAAGGAAATGTCCAGACGCGAAATTGAATCGAAAGAACTCAATCCGATTCTCGTCATGGCGGATTCTGGAGCGCGTGGTAACCAACAGCAAATTCGTCAGTTGGCGGGTATGCGCGGATTGATGGCGAAGCCCTCCGGCGAAATCATCGAAACGCCAATTCGTGCGAACTTCCGCGAAGGCTTGACCGTGTTGCAATACTTTATTTCAACGCACGGTGCGCGTAAGGGATTGGCGGATACTGCATTGAAAACAGCGGATTCAGGTTACCTGACCCGTCGTCTGGTTGACGTCGCACAGGACGTCATCATCTCCGAAGATGATTGCGGAACCATCCGTGGAATTTTAGCGGAACCGATTATCGAAGCCGGAGACATTATCGAAGGCTTGCGCGAACGCATCATCGGACGTGTTTCGCTGGTTGATATTCACGATCCCATCACCGGACAAATTCTGGCTGCGGCTGGTCGTGAAATGGACGAAGATTTAGCGACTGAAATTCAGAACGCCGGAATCGAACGTGTTCGTATTCGTTCGGTGCTGACCTGCGAATCGCGTCGTGGATGCTGCGTCAAATGCTATGGACGTAATCTGGCGACAGGTAAAACGGTTGATATGGGCGAAGCGGTCGGAGTCATCGCGGCGCAGTCCATCGGTGAACCTGGAACTCAGTTGACGATGCGTACCTTCCACATCGGTGGTACAGCTTCGAGAATTTCTGAGCAATCAGCCCACGAATCACGCATCGCTGGAAAAGTTAAATATGACGAGCTGAATACACTCGTTAACCGTGAAGGCAAAATCGTAGCGCTCAACCGTAACGGTTCAGTTGTCATCGTTGATGACCGCGGACGTGAAGTTGATCGTTACCCGATTGCTTACGGTGCGACGCTGAATTTCCCTGACGGAGCGCGTTGCGAAGAAGGCGATAAAATTGCTGAGTGGGATCCATATTCCCGCGTAATCCTGACCGAAGTTGCAGGTCATATTCATTGGAAAGATTTGATCGAAGGCGAAACCGTTCACGAAGACACTGACGAAAACTCAGGTCTGTCGCGAATGATCGTTATGGATTCGACCAATGAAAAACGTCAGCCACGCATCGAAATTCGTAATGATGCCGGAAAAGTCCTCAAGACTTATCCGATGCCAATCAGAGCGAACCTGATGGTTGGACGCGACGACGAAGTCAAACCCGGCGACGTCATTGCCAAGACGCCACGTGAATCTGCCCGTCAGAAAGACATCGTCGGTGGTCTGCCACGCGTCGTTGAACTTTTTGAAGCACGCAAGCCGCGTGAAACTGCAGTGATGAGCGAAATTGATGGCATCATCAAATTTGGTTCCATCACCAAAGGCTCACAAAAAGTTATCGCTGTCGGTGAAGGCGGCGAAGAGCGTGAATATTCAATTCCACGCGGTACTCACATCAACGTTCAAGAAGGCGACAAGGTTCGCGCCGGTGAACCGTTGATGGACGGCCCGTTGAATCCGCACGACATTTTAGCGGTACAGGGAATGGAAGCCCTGCAACGTTATCTGGTCAACGCGATTCAGGAAGTCTATCGATTGCAGGGCGTGTATATCAACGATAAGCATATCGAAGTTATCGTTCGTCAGATGCTGCGCTGGGTTCGCATCAAGGACGTTGGCGACACTGAGTTCTTGCTTGAAGAACAGGTTGATCGCTTCCGTTTTGCTGATGAAAACGCCCGTGTTGAAGCTGAAGACGGACAATCTTCAACTGCTGAACCATTACTGCTTGGCATCACAAAAGCTTCACTGTCAACGGATTCGTTTATCTCTGCGGCCTCGTTCCAGGAAACAACGCGCGTGCTCACCGAAGCCGCAATTTCAGGACGTGTAGATTATCTGCGCGGCTTGAAAGAAAACGTGATCATGGGACGTTTGATTCCAGCCGGAACCGGAATGGATTATTATCGTAACGTCAAAATCGAAGCCGACGAGACCGAAAGCGCCAACAAGGAAGAGGAAATCGAAGACACGCAGAGTTATCTCGAAGCGATGTCCCAGATGGTTGGATTACGCCCAACTGCTCCGATTGCCGAAGTCGAGGAAGAGGCCGATTTTGTTGACGAAGCCTACGAAGATGAAATTCTGCCTGAAGTCGCCGATGAACTGGTTGAAGAACCAGCCTTCGCTGACGATGATGACGATTTCTAAAATTATGGTAGAAGCCTGACCGTTAGGGAGGGCAGCATTCCACGACAACAACTTAAAAAAGCCACAGTTCAACTGTGGCTTTTTTTATGGAATATTCAGTGATGCAGCCCCAATAACTCCCGCCGCGGTACCAAGTTCAGCCCAAACAATTTTCGTCCCACGCGCTGAAGTTTTTTTGATGAGATCATCGCCAAAAATGTCACGTGCATTCGCGATTGAACCGCCAATGACAATGACATCAGGATCAAGTAAAGCCCGTATCGTCTCGCATAAACTTCCGACATCTGCACCATAAGATTGAAATGCAGCGAGGGCGATTGCGTCCCCATTCCGTGCCAGTTCCGCTATTTTCGCAGCATCAATTTCATTGCCAGTTCCACCAAGTTCTTGAAACGTTTGCACCAGCCCAGAACCGGAAACAAAATATTCCATCCACTTGCCGCGATGCGGGACGCTCCAAACTTCGCCCGCATTTCCATTGGCTCCGCGATGCAATTTTCCGTCAATGATAACGCCTCCACCCACGCCTGTGCCGAGCGTAATTCCAACCACGTGACATGCTCCACGGCCTGCGCCGAAGCGAGCTTCTGCGAGCACAAAGCATCGCGCGTCATTTTCAATTTTCGCAGGATAGCCTAAATTTTTCTGAGCAATTTCGACGACATTTACTTGATTGAGAAGCGGAATAAAATCAGCAGCTAAGATCGAAGTTTCGCCGACTAATCCCGTGAATCCCATGCCGATGGCGGCGATAGGGTGATCGCCGATGATTGCTTTAATTTGCGTATGAAGTTCGACTAATTGATCTCGAAAATTATCCGCAGAAAATTCTTTTCCCGTCGGCGCAGACAGCATCGGCGTAGCCAGTTTGCCATCGCGCGTCACCGCCGCCATTCGTATCTGCGTGCCGCCTGTATCAACTCCGAGGTAATAAGGTTCAGTCATATTTTTAATTTAGCCACGAATTACACGAATTTGCACGAAGAGTGATTCATAACATTACCGTCCGCCCTATGCCAGATGCGTTCGGTAGTTTATATTCATTCGTTCGTAATAATTCCATTTTTAGAGGTTATTTTATGAGCAAAGACGCACCCAACAAAGTCATCTATTCCATGGTCGGAGTCAGCAAATTTTACGACAAGAAACCTGTTCTCAAAGACATTTACATTTCTTATTTTTACGGCGCCAAAATCGGAGTCCTCGGTCTCAACGGCTCCGGTAAATCTTCGCTGCTGCGCATCCTTGCGGGCATAGACAAAGACTTCAACGGAGAAACACATCTTGCCTCCGGCTACACGATTGGATATCTCGAACAGGAACCGCAGCTTGATGAATCCAAAACCGTGCGTCAAATCGTCGAAGAAGGCGTACAGGAAACCGTTGATTTGCTGAAAGAATACGAAGCGATCAACGAAAAATTTGCGGAGCCGATGGACGGCGATGAGATGGAAAAACTCATCGAAAAACAGGGCGAAGTGCAGGAAAAAATTGATGCGGCGAATGCGTGGGATTTGGATAGCCGTTTGGAAATGGCAATGGATGCGCTGCGCTGTCCGCCGCCTGATGCGCCGATCAAAAATCTCTCCGGTGGCGAAAAACGTCGTGTTGCGTTGTGCCGTTTGCTGCTGAAATCTCCTGATATTTTATTGCTCGACGAACCGACCAATCATCTTGATGCAGAATCGGTAGGATGGCTGGAACTCCATCTGCAAAAATATCCCGGCACAGTCATCGCTGTCACGCATGACCGCTACTTTTTAGACAACGTAGCCGGGTGGATTCTTGAACTGGATCGCGGCAAAGGCATTCCGTGGGAAGGGAATTATTCGTCGTGGCTGGAGCAGAAAAAGAATCGTTTACAGCTCGAAGAAAAATCTGAATCGGATCGTCAGAAAACCTTGCAGCGCGAACTGGAATGGATTCGCATGTCGCCGAAAGGCCGTCAGGCAAAGGGCAAAGCGCGTCTTAACAACTACGAGCAAATGCTGGCTGAGGAATCAAGCAAGCGCGTCGAAGACCTCGAAATTTTCATCCCTGCTGGCCCGCGCCTCGGCAACATCGTGATCGAAGCCAACGATGTCAGCAAAGCTTACGGCGATAATTTGTTATATGAAGGTTTAACGTTCAAGCTTCCGCCGAATGGTATCGTCGGAATTATCGGGCCGAACGGAGCCGGAAAAACTACGTTATTCAAAATGATTTCAGGACAGGAAACGGCAGATAAAGGTACGTTCAGGATCGGCGAAACGGCGAAGCTCGCATTCGTAGATCAATCCCGTCCGCTTGATCCCAACAAAACAATTTGGGAAGAAATCGCCGACGGCCTCGATCTGGTCAAGCTCGGCAACCGCGAAGTGAAGTCACGCGCGTACGTCGCACGCTTCAATTTCTCCGGCACTGACCAACAAAAGAAAGTTACGATGCTTTCCGGTGGAGAAAGAAATCGCGTCCATCTGGCGAAGATTTTAAAAGAAGGCGCAAACGTTTTACTGCTCGACGAACCGACGAATGATTTGGATGTGAATACGCTCCGCGCACTGGAAGAAGCCTTAGAAAATTTCGCCGGATGCGCCGTCGTCATCAGCCATGATCGCTGGTTCTTAGACCGCATCGCGACCCACATTTTAGCCTTCGAAGGCGACAGTAAAGTCGTCTGGTTTGAAGGAAATTATTCCGATTACGAAGCGGATCGTAAGATGAGATTAGGCAAGGATGCCGATCAACCGCATCGGATTAAATATCGTAGTATGACGCGGGCATAGCAAAAAAATATTACAAAAAATATCTTAAAAAAAGCTCCCGAGGAGTGACAGCAATGTCGTTCCTCGGGAGCTGAATTTTTTCTCGTCTCGATATTTACTGTTTGGGGCGATCAAGCACCACGATGAATTCACCGATTCTGGTGATGTCGCGGAATTGAAAACCGCTGTTCATGGATTCAGTAATTTCTTTTTCTGTGGTGGAGTCTGTGACAGCTGCGAGCAATCTGTAATCTTTCTGATCTGTCCCAACTGGTTTTTCAAGATCATGCTCAAAGAGAGTTGTGACGCCTCCGAGTCCGCTGGAGGTGGACAAATAATTGAAGCCTCTTTCAGCCATTTCCTGCATTTCTCTTTGCATTGTGTCCGTTCTCAAGGTTGCCAGCAATTTATATTCATACCGTTGTTTTGCGCTCTTTTCACTCGTGTCGCGTGTCATCAACGTTAGCAACCCAGGTGACGAACTATGATAGCGAAATCCTTCCTTAGCGGCAGCATTCATTTCTTCTTCCATCGTCGCCACTTTTTTGGTCGCAAGGAATTTATATTCTATTTTGCTGGACGCCGCATTCGTCGTAGGCGCAAGTTCCCGAACCGTAATTAAGGTTCTTTCTTCTTTTCGCATAATTAATCCACCTGCTGGAACAATCATTGAGAAGGCAGCCCGCTTGACGCTGTTATCTACGGCACGCACCATTTCTAATGGGCGATAACCTTGCGCGACTACTTTGGAAAGTTCTTTTTGCAAAGTCCCTTCCAGCTTGACGGAAAGGAATTGATATTCAAATCGAGGTTTTGTGCTTCCTTGTGGTCGTTCCAATACAATCATAGTTTCACCGCCGCTATTCAGGACGTAGTCCATAGCAACATCGCCTGCGCGGTAAATAGAAATAATTGAACGAAATTCATAGCCTTGCGAGACGGACACTTTAAATTCATCTTCCAGAGTTCCGATGCGTCGCGCCGACAGCACTTTATATTCATATTTTACGGGCTGCTCTGTAGCGGATGGGCGGCTGAGTAACGCTCCCATGCTATTTCCTTGTACCGCTTTGGGAAGCTGAAAAAGACGCCATCCACTGGCAGCATTTTGATTCAATTCCTTTTCCAGCGTCGCCGTATTTTGCGCATTGATGAACTTGTATTCATTCGTGGATTGCGCACCGACTGTATTGACTAAGAAGGTCACAAGAAGAGCGAAAAAGACGGGCTTCAATAAGGCTTTAGATGACATTGGGAGAGTCCTTTCTGAGTGAAAAAAATAAGGGGGCGGAGAATTAAGGCAGAGCCAGATAAGATTTATTTTCGTCAAGTGCAAAAGTGTGAATGGCAACAGAATATTTTCGGAGCAACTCTTCTATTGTTTGGGCTGTACAATTTCCGACCCGTAAACGCACAACTTTTGGAGGTTGACCGAACAATAAACTACGTTGCTGAAAATCAATGTCTTTAGTCACAATCACAAAATCGTGCGTTTGTGCGTAGCCCCAAATCGTAATGTCGTCAGATTCCCGCATGTCAGCATCGCGAACGTGTTGACTGTCAGGGTAAAGATCGGCAAGTTTGGCAGGTAATCGCCAAGACAAATTTTGGTCAAATAGCAATTTCATATTGCGGCAAAACAGCCAATCGTCGTTCGCGGTCTGCGGCAAAGGCTAAACAGGCGCGAATATCCTCACGGGTCAAATCGGGAAAGTCATCCAAAATTTCATCTTCTGACATACCGCCAGCCAAATATTCCAGCACATCTTGAACCGTCATTCGTAGACCCCGAATGCATGGCTGCCCGCTTCGTTTACCGGGTTCGATTGTAATAATGTCTCGATAATCCATAATGCTTATCATAACAGAGATACCAAAAAGAATGCAGTTGAAAGCGACAGCAAAGTCGTCTGGTTTGAAGGAAATTATTCCGATTACGAAGCGGATCGTAAGATGAGATTAGGCAAGGATGCCGATCAACCGCATCGGATTAAATATCGCAGTATGACGCGGGCTTCTGCATTTCTGAATCCTTGTCGCCAACGGCGACCAACAATATAGCCTGGCGAGCATCGCTAGGAATTGAAATGAACAAATCACCCGTCGCTGAAGGCAACGAATAAGCAAACGATTGTCGCTCGCCTTCAGCGAGCTATTTTTTCGTTTATCGCAGACCTAGCGATTCTCGCCAGGCTATATTGTTCGTCATCTTCGACGATAAGAAATTTATGTAGAGATTATTGTGCAAAGGGTGGGTTGGATTTTTTCATTAAGTCTGAGGAATATTCTGGTTCATTTTCTCCGTAAGCACGTTCCAAATTTACCAAAGAAAACTGCATCAAATCTTCACGCTCACAGTCTGTGGCAAAGGCAATGCAGGCGTGAATATCCTCGCGGGTCAAATCAGGAAAATCTTCTAAAATCTCTTCTTGCGACATACCACCAGCCAAATACTCCAGCACATCTTGAACCGTCATTCGCAGACCGCGTATACACGGTTGTCCACTCCGCTTGTCAGGTTCGATGGTAATGATGTCACGATAATCCATGGTATTCATCATAACGGAAATACGAAAAAGATTTTCGATCAATCAATACTTTGGTATTTGTTAGTCTTTGTAGCAAACAACATCTCCTCACTCAATTCTGGAAGTTGTGACTTGAATCTAATTATTGTATTCGTTTCTGAATCATAGAATCGTCTTTCTAGTGCTAATAACCTATTGGGTAATTTACCTGTAAAATTTGAGTTAAGGAATAAAATAGGCTGAGCGTCCCATCCCCATAAACCAACATTAAAGAAAGCTAAAATGCCAGCAAAGGTTGGTGGTTTATCAATATTTGGTCTTTGAACGAAAAGACCATCGGCCTTAAATCCAGATATTCCCTTGTTCACATGATACCAACTGTAACCAAATAGAACTTGATCAAAATCTTCGAATGACGCTCCCATCCCGTCCATATTTATTGCGAGAATTACAGGAATAGACGATTGAGCTACCTGTCCCCGTTTTCCGTGAATTGCATTCTTTATCTTTTCCTTGGCATCATCAGGTGAATCATTTCCAGGTCCAGCAAGCCAAATACTATTTGTTTCTTTAGGGATAAATTCCAAATAAATATCCCCTGAGCTAATCGTTTTTGTGACATAAATTGAAGCGTTTCCTTGTGGCGTGGGAAGTGTTGAAACAATCTCTGAAATTACTTTTTTGAATTCTTTTTTGGAGTCACTCTGACCAATCTGAGGTAGTGCCCATGCCATAAAACTCCAGTTCTTCGGAATATAAATTTTGATCAAGTTGATCAAGTCAGTTTGGTCTTTTGATGTTTTCCTACCGTCAGGGTTAAGGATCGTAGATTTAGCCTCTACAATGAGCGGACAATCAGGGAAGGTCGTTGTAAAATCTGGTCTGGATTTGGTTATTGTCCCGTCTTTGGTTTGCTTCACGACTTCAACTTTAAGAGATGCTCCTAGTTTCTGTAATACCCTAGCACAAATAAGTTCAAAAAAAGCACTTGCCCATCTATGTTCTAAATCATGTTTTAGTCCTTGTTTAGGGTTTTCGGGATTAGTCCATTCGTTCGGTAGCTCTTCAATGTGATGATTCAAGAAAGCCCTTGATTTTTTTGCTTTGGGGGATGTGTTACGTCGCAGCCAGGACATGTAGCTTTCATCATTTTTTATTGAAATATCCTCGACTTCAGGCTCATTCAACCAACTCATGACTTACTCCTATATACTTATGCGCTTCGCAGGGGAATGGTATTTTCGGCAAAACTATCTGAGGTTTATGTGGAGCAGAAAATATACACGCCTACCACAGAACCAAGCAATACAAATTTGAAATCACAGAAAGAAATTTATTCTTGAATATTTTGCGCCAACCAGCACGCGGAGCTTTTGGAGTGCGATGGCTCGGCGTCGCTTTGGTATTCTTGACATCGCTGTAGATTTACAATGAAAACCTCTACCAAAGCGATGACAAGGCACCGCACTCCATACGCTCCGCGCTTCGCATAGCCCTGCGCTTTCTCACAAATTTCAGCCAAGCGCTATGACACTTCAAAAAGTGTCGTAGTCGAATTACACTATCACCCATAACTAACTTAATCTGTGTTTGTAAGATTCACTCTGTGAATCGTAAGTTTTGAGTGTGCATTCCATCTGGACTGCCGCTGGAAAATCACCCGTTGTCAGTTCAGGACTGGCTACAACTTGAGGAGAAAAACTATGAGTACCGAATTACAAAAACCTTCCGCAGCCTTTATCGGCGCATCGTGGTTAGCATTAGTGATTGGCATTGGCACATACCTGATTGGATTGTGGAATGCTGAAATGCAATTGAATGAAAAGGGCTATTATTTCATTATCCTGATGTACGGATTATTTGCGGCGGTGTCGGTGCAAAAGAGCGTCCGCGACAAAGCGGAAGGCGTCCCCGTCACTCCGATTTATTATGGCTTGAGCTGGTTGTCGGTTTTGATCACGATGGCACTTTTGGTGATTGGGTTATTCAACGCTACGCTGCTGCGGAGTGAAAAAGGATTCTTTGCTATGACCTTTGTGCTGAGTTTATTTGCCGCCATCGCTGTACAAAAGAATACGCGTGACAGTGGATCAAGTGAATCAATCAGTAATTTATAGATTTAAGCTGTCGGGTGGCAGTCTATCAGCCTCTGCCGCCCGCCTTCGCGGGTTTGCATTTACCGCCGCGTTTTACCTGGGGTTGCGGCTGCAGCCTTCACCCCAGGCTACAGGCTTGCCGCCCGCTACGCAGGCTCAGGATTTACTTTTGACGATTTTGCTGACGACAATTAATGATCCGACATGGCGTTGCGTATGTTCGGCGATGTGAAAAATAAGCCCGAAAACATTGGTCTTGAGCTTCGCTCTGCCGACGAAGCGGTCAGTGAAATATTCTGTTTCGGACAGGCTCCGCATAAAGTTTAAAGTTTCTGAAATGCGATGATTCACTGTTTCAATTAATGCTTCAGCCGCTTCGTTTTGTTCACTTTCCTGCTCCCATTTTAGAAATTCAAATTGCGCCGGACTCAACGCCTCACCTTTGGTGTAGGTCAATAAACGATCAATGCTGCCGTTGATGTGGAGCAGGTGAAAGCCTGCGGATGGTGCTCCGTTTGGCTTCATCCATAATTCTTCAGCAGTTAAATTGCCAGCGTGACGTGCGATGTCTTCCTGCGCCTGCATCAAGGCGTGTGCGGCGGGCATCAGCATTTTCGGCATTCCATCAATCGCGCCATTCAACCAGGGTTCAATTATCATAAAATTATTATTTGTTTCTGATAGTTTGTTTGTGGTACTAATGCGTCGTGTTTGAGAGCGAGAAGTTACAGCCATTACGGCTCGCCATCATTCAGGTAACATCAGCCGTTACCGACAAATTCAAAATTTACAATTCTGGTCAATAACGCTAACACCAAAGATGGTGCGAAAAAGTAGTATAACTCAGCCAGATAGCCTACCTGATTACCAGGTGACTCGAAAGGGGGGCCTCTCAAAATGATTCCAACTAAATATCATCGAACCATAAACGTACTAACGCAAAGCGCATTATGTCTGGCGTTAGTCGCTTCACCTCTAAGCATTGCTTCAGCCAAACCAAAGCCTGCCGAATACAAAACAATCGCTAAATACGGCAGAACAATTAAGACCCTGAACGCGGGAAAAATTGACATGACCAAAATGGAAGGCAATGTCACGGTTGTTGTCTTCTTCGCTTCATGGTGCGCTCCGGCGCGTGAGAATGTGAAAATGTTGAATGAGCTTTTTAAAGAAAAAGGAAGTTCTGGTCTGAAAGTAATGGGCATGCACCCGATAGATCAACGATCCACCAAAGAAGGATTGAGCGCTTTGATTAAAGAAGACGGAATTCAATTTCCCGTCTCTCAGGTGCAGGATTCAGAATTCATGAAGATGGCGGAAACTAAAAATATTGATGTGCCGCAGGTGCTGATTTACAGCCAGGACGGAAAATTGGTGAAAGCCCTGAGTGGGTTTAATGCTTCCGTCGCCGAACAAATTAATTCCGCAGTGAATACCTTGATGCAGAAGTAGTAGTTTTTCTCCAGAGTAGTTTTTTCTAATAGACTCCAAAAGGGGGCAGTCGCAAGCGCGATTGTCCCCTGTTTTTATTGGGAAATAATGCAGAAGCCCGCACGCAGTAAGGGCGCCAGTACTCTATTTGTACTTTCGCAGTTTTCTAATTCGCCCGCTTCAAATGTACTGGCGCCCTT
>JAYTCQ010000289.1:0-4201 GCA_043736395.1 Blastocatellia bacterium
CGTGATCGCCGCCGTCAACGTCGTTTTCCCGTGATCCACGTGTCCGATCGTTCCGATGTTCACGTGCGGCTTTGACCGATCAAATTTCTCTTTCGCCATAATACTTCGCTCCTTAAAACAAAAGTGGAATTTAAGGTGCGGATTTAATCCGCAGTTACAATAACAATTCTCAATTTGAGAACTAAAAACTTCAATTCTTTAAGCGGTTCCCTGAACCTTCGCAATAACTTCTTCACTAACGCTTTTCGGAGCTTCTTCATATTGCGCAAAATGCATCGTTGAAGCGGCTCGACCTTGCGACATTGAGCGAAGTTCAGTTTCGTAACCGAACATTGCGGCTAATGGAACCATCGCTGTAATAATCTGAGTACCTGGACGTGACTGCATTCCTTCGATTCGTCCCCGTCTTGAGTTTAAATCACCATTAATGCTGCCCATGTAGTCTTCTGGTGTGACAACTTCAACCTTCATGACCGGCTCTAACAAAACTGGCTTCGCAGCCTTACAGGCCTCCTTGAATGCCATTGAGCCTGCAACCTTAAATGCCATTTCGTTTGAGTCAACTTCGTGATAACTACCGAAAACAAGGGTAACCTTGATGTCAACCAGTTCATAACCGGCTAACACACCGCCTTCAAGCGCTTCACGTACACCTTTTTCAATAGCAGGAATATACTCACGAGGAATAACACCACCGACAATTTTATTAATGAACTCAAAACCACCGCCCGGCTCGTTAGGTTCAATTTCTAACACCACATGGCCATATTGACCGCGACCACCGCTCTGCTTAGCGTACTTCATTTCGCCCTTCGCAGGTCGGCGAATTGTCTCGCGGTAGGCTACCTGTGGCTTACCAACATTGGCTTCGACGTTATATTCCCGCTTGAGACGATCAACGATAATTTCAAGATGAAGCTCACCCATCCCAGCAATAATCGTTTGATTCGTTTCGTGATTCGTTGAAACACGGAACGATGGATCTTCCTGAGCTAAGCGACCTAAGGCAATACCTAACTTTTCCTGATCGGGACGAGTCTTAGGTTCGATTGCGAGCGAAATTACCGGAGTTGGAAACTCCATCGCTTCAAGCACGACCTGATTATTCTCGTCACAAACGGTATCTCCCGTTGTTACGTTTTTGAGTCCGGCAACGGCTACAATCTCACCCGCGTAAGCCTCATCCACATCTTCGCGTTTATTGGCATGCATCTTCATGATGCGGCCAACACGCTCTCTGGTATCTTTAGTGGAGTTGTAGACGTACGTCCCAGCCTTTAACGTTCCAGAATAAATTCTGGTAAATGAGAGCTGACCAACATGCTTGTCGGCCATAATCTTAAAGACTAATCCTGAAAACGCTTCCTTGTCATCAGCCTTACGCTCAACCTCTTCGCCGTTATCATTAGTTCCAGTCACTGCCGGAATATCAAGTGGCGAAGGCAAGTAATCAATAACGGCATCAAGCAATGTCTGAACACCTTTATTCTTAAAAGCAGTTCCGCAAATTACAGGGAAAATCTTAATGCCAATACATCCACGTCGAAGCGCAGCATTGATTTCTTGAACCGAAATTTCCGCACCTTCTAAATACTTAGTCGCGATTTCATCATCAGCATCAGCCAAAGCTTCAATCATCTGTTCGCGGGCGGCTACAGCACCAGCCTTCAACTCGGCAGGAATTTCGTCGACGACGTAATCCGCGCCCATCGTTTCATCTTTCCATAAGATTGACTTCATCTCGACCAAGTCAATCACACCTTTGAATTGGTCTTCTGCACCAATAGGCATTTGAATTGGCACTGGCTTGGCGTAGAGACGCTCACGAATCGTATCAACCGCGTGATTAAAGTCCGCTCCCGGGCGATCCATTTTATTAATGAAAGCAATGCGAGGAACGTTATATTTATCAGCTTGACGCCAGACAGTTTCTGATTGTGGCTGCACACCTGCAACCGCATCGAAAACAGCCACCGCGCCATCAAGAACACGCAAGCTACGCTCAACTTCAATCGTGAAATCTACGTGACCAGGAGTATCAATAATGTTTACTCGATACAGAGTATTATTACGCTTCCAGAAACAAGTCGTCGCAGCAGACGTAATCGTAATACCGCGTTCCTGCTCCTGCTCCATCCAATCCATGGTGGCGGCGCCATCGTGAACTTCACCGATCTTGTGACTTACACCTGTATAAAACAGGACTCGTTCAGTCGTAGTCGTCTTACCAGCATCAATGTGCGCCATGATGCCGATATTCCTAAACCTTTGTAGTGGTTCTGTTCTTGCCATAAAACTCAATCAAAATCTTGTGAGGGTCAGCAGAGGCTTTACTGTCTACCTCAAGCCTATTCTTACCAACGATAGTGCGCAAACGCCTTGTTCGCGTCAGCCATACGATGAACATCTTCACGCTTCTTAACAGCATTCCCTTTGGTTTGCGCCGCGTCAAGAATTTCACCGGCTAATCTGTCAACCATCGTCTTTTCGCCACGTGAGCGAGCAAATTGTACCAACCAACGCATTGCTAATGCATTGCGTCGAGCAGTTGTAACTTCAACCGGAACCTGATAGTTCGCACCACCGACACGCTTCGATTTCACCTCGACGCGTGGCTGAACGTTCTCAATCGCTTTCTTAAAAATCTTCAACGCATCTTCCTGCGTCTTTTCTTTAATTTTATTCAGCGCGTCGTAAAGAATACTTTCTGCGGTAGATTTCTTACCGCCCCACATTAAAGCATTAACAAACTTCGCCACGAGCGGACTGTTATAGACCGGATCAGGCAATACTTCACGTTTTGGAATTCCTCTTCTTCTTGGCATAAATCAATTCCTGAATCTTAAAGTCTTACTTCTTCTTAGCAGGTGCGCCCTTCGCTGCACCTTTAGCTCCGGCGGCGCCTTCTTTCGGGCGCTTTGCGCCGTACTTGGAACGACCTTGCTTACGATTCGCTACGCCGACTGAATCCAACGTACCACGCACGATGTGATAGCGGACACCCGGTAAATCCTTCACACGACCACCACGCACCAGCACAATCGAATGCTCTTGTAAGTTATGACCGATACCAGGAATGTACGAAGTGACTTCAATTCCATTGGTCAAGCGAACACGTGCGATTTTACGCAACGCTGAGTTCGGCTTTTTTGGGGTTTGCGTTTTCACCTGGACGCAGACTCCTCGACGCTGTGGGCACGATTGCAAAGCAGGACTGGAAGTTTTGTACTTCACCGCTTTGCGACCTTTGCGAACTAATTGATTAATCGTCGGCATATTTCGATCAAATTACTGCCTACTGGCAGACGCTAATAAGCACTAGAAGTGCCAATATTTTTTCACAATACAATAATTTCTGAGAAGTCTAGCAAGTGTGCAGATATGGCGTCTCAAAATTCGCCGAGTTTTTCTGTGGCGTTAAAAAATAATGAAGGAGCAGTTTTTAAGGCTGCCTGCCTGATTCGCGCATTCTGAGGAACACGGAATAAATACGCCACAATACGTTCTCTATATATTACGGTAAACATTATTCTGTTTACCGTGTGTGATGCCTCTGCACTTGTTAGACCGACTGAGCATCACTTGAAATGTAAAGACCTTTATGTGCAAAGCGCGAGATATTACCGAAGTAGCTATGTGCTGTCAAGTAGGTCTGGTAAGTTTTTGCGAGAAATCCAAAACAAAAAAATAAAGTAGACATAAAAAAATCTAATCAGGCTGGTGAGTTGAGATTTTACCAATGAACCAGATTTCATTTAATTTCAATGGTAGTCGGGTTACCTGCGATTCCATTGCGGGAAATTGTCAACGCATGTGGCCCTGGAGAAAGGTTCGATGTCAGCACCACATTGATTTGATTTAATCCGACATAACCCGGTGCTCGTCCGGCGTACAAAATCGTAGCAGCTTGACCATCCAGAGTGATTTTCACACTGGAGCTGACATCCCCATCAATATCGGTAGCGTCGTTTCCGAGTCCTGTTCCAAACAAAGCAATAATATTCGGGTCGCCATTCGGACGCTTCGCATTGAACGGCGCCGGCGCAAAAGTGATCACATCAAGGGCAGCGGCAACACCCGTTCCATTTTGCGTGAGCGTGAAAATAAGCACCTTAACATAAGTTTTGAGGTCTAATGAGTGTCGCAGAGCCTGTTTTTATCGTACTGAGAAAATTCTTTATACCGTAGAATTTATGTTCAG
>JAYTCQ010000290.1:0-1838 GCA_043736395.1 Blastocatellia bacterium
CCTGTCCAATTTTCTTTTCATCCATTTGCGGCGCGTATTTCTTCACCTGATCTTTAATCTCATCCGCCTTTCCAATCAGAGTAAAAACCAGATTATCAAGCGGATAATATTGCTGAATAACGCGCTTCACTTCTGCTGGGCTGAGAGCGTCAATTTTGGCAAAATAATCATTCACTTCACGTTCATCAAGGCCGTAAAAATCCCACTCCACCAATTGCCGCGCCAGTTGATCGCTGGTCTCAATCTTCGGCGGATACGTGCCTTTGATGTATGCCTTCGAAGATTTCAGCTGTTCTTCGCTCAAGCCTTGTTCGTGCAATTTCTTCAAAATATCCAGTGCCAAATCAATCGCCTGCACCGTAGTTTTATTTTGCGTGTACGTCGAAATCACAAACGGTCCCGCTACTTGTGTCGGCGTAAATCCTGACCGGGCGCCGTAGGTCAATCCAGAACTGACCCGCAATGCATCGTTGAGCATTGACGTAAATCGTCCGCCGAAAACTGTATTCACAACCTCAATTCCGGCGCGATCTGGATTGTTGCGAGCGATGCCCGTATTGCCAATCAGAAAATATGTTTGCGTCGAGTCGGGTTTGTCTACAAGTAATATTTTTTTGCCTTTGAAGGCAATAGGTTCAGATAAATTCGGAGCCGCGACCGTTCCCTTTTGCTTCCAACTACCAAATTTATTTTTCAAAACATTCAGCATCGAAGCCGCTTCAAAATCTCCGACTACAGCAATCGTCACAGCGTTTGGTGCATAATTTTTTTCATAAAAATTCATCACATCAGCACGCTTGATCGTTGGTAAAGATTTTTCATCACCATCCACCGGGCGCGCGTACAAATGCTGTCCATAAAGGTATGAATGAAAATAATTTCCGATCACCGCCTGCGCCTGATCCTTCGCTTGTTTGATGCCGTCAATGCGTTGCGCTAACAGCTTGTCAACTTCGGTTTGTGTGAACGTTGGATTCATCAACACATCAGATAAAACATCAATTCCCAGCGTAATATCTTTTTTCAAAAATTCACTTTGACCACGGACAAAATCCTGTGCGGTACCAAATTCGATGATGCCACCCACGAAATCTAGTTCGGAAGAAATCTGCTCCGATGTCCTGGATTTCGTGCCTTTGCGCAGCAAATCCGCCGTCAGCGAAGCCAGTCCTTCTTTGCCTGCCGGATCGTTAATTGAACCTGCGCGAATGCCGATACTCATACTGACAATCGGGACCTCCGTTTGAGGCATCAAAATAATTGTCATGCCATTGGGCAATTTTGTCTTTTGATACGGCGGAACTTTGAGCGGTTGCGCAAAAGCAGTGATCGCTATCGTCAATGAACAAAAACACATCGAAAATTTGAACAGTAATTTTTTCATAAAATATATGGGGAGCGTTTCCAGTGGGTGTTATCGGCTTTTCTTTGCGATTGCTTTCTTTGGTTTTGCGACGGATTTACCGGAAACTTTCGGTGCTTCAACTGCGGCTTTCACTTCCGTTTTTTCAGGAATGAGCGTCGCGACAGTTCGATTTTTCTCGCCAAAGTATTTTGCTGCGACACGCTTCACATCATCAAGATTGACCTTTGCGTAATCATCCGCCGCGCTGAATAATTTCTTATAATCACCAAAGAATATTTCATAACTGCCCAGCGTATTCGCTTTGCCGTTAATCGTTTTCATCTGACGATAAAAATTTGCCAGCAAAATATTTTTTGCTTTTTGTAATTCCTTGTCCGTGATGCCGCCCGACTTCACACGATCAATTTCTTCGTATAAAACCTGCTCAACTTTTTCAGGAGCGATTCCCTCTTTTGGCTGGACGGAAATCAAG
>JAYTCQ010000291.1:0-7052 GCA_043736395.1 Blastocatellia bacterium
CGACCTTAAATAAAGAGCTTTACGAACTCGAAGATCAATATGCGCAGACGCAGGCTGCGATTCGCAAGGCAAATCCTGGATACGCTGCGATCACGCAACCGCAATCGCTCGACGTGCCTGCGATCCAAAAAGAACTGGATGAAAATACGTTGCTGCTCGAATATGCTTTGGGCGAAGAGCGCAGTTTTGTGTGGGTGGTCGCGAACAATTCACTGACCAGTTACGAATTGCCAAAGCAATCAGAAATCAAGCCTGTCGCCCAACAAGTGTACGAAGCGCTGACCGCACGAACATTGGTCGTCAACGTCGAAACGCCCCAAGCGAAACAAGCACGCATTGCGCAAGCGGATGCGCAATTTACCCAAGCTTCGACAAAATTAAGTGAGATGTTATTGGCTCCGCTGGCGTCGCAATTAGGCAACAAACGCTTAGTCATCGTCGCCGATGGCGCGTTGCAGTATGTGCCGTTTGGGGCGCTGCCGGAAGAGGTGGTCGGTGGTTGGTGGTCGGTGATCGGCGAAAAAAACACCTCCACTGATAACCGTCAAACTAGCGTTAGAAACCGACCACCGACCACCAACCGCCGACCACTGATTCTGAGTCACGAAATCATCACCCTCCCCTCCGCTTCCGTGATCGGAGTGATGCGAAAAGAATTGGCGGGGCGGACGGTTGCTCCTAAAATGTTAGCGGTCATCGCCGACCCTGTATTTGCTGCTGATGATGAACGCGCAAAAGTTAGCAAAGTAAAACTAGCGAAGGCTGGATCAACTGAAACTGCGGCACGCGGCATCGTTCACGAAGAGGCAAAATCTTCCGGTGATCAGAAAATGTCGGGTGGATTAAAAATCCCGCGCTTGCCTTTCACGCATCAGGAAGCCGATCAGATTTTTGCGCTGGCTCCAAAAGCTTCCAGTTTTCGAGCCACGGATTTCAAAGCCAGTCGCGCTACGGTGACTGATCCTGAGCTGGGAAAATATCGTTATCTTCATTTCGCTACGCACGGTTTATTGGACAGCGAAAAGCCGGGGCTTTCTTCGCTAGTGCTGTCGATGCTTGATGAGCAAGGCAATCCGCAAGATGGATTTTTCCGTGCGCATGAACTTTACAATTTAAAACTTCCCGCAGAATTAGTCGTTCTCAGCGCGTGTCAAACCGGACTCGGCAAAGAAATTAAAGGCGAAGGATTAGTCGGATTAACACGAGGCTTTATGTACGCCGGAGCCGCTCGCGTCATCGTCAGCTTGTGGAGCGTCAACGATAAAGCTACGGCAGAATTGATGACGAAGCTCTATCAAAGCATGTTGCAAAAAGGTGAAAGTCCGGCAGCGGCTTTGCGTTCGGCGCAGGTAGCGATGTGGAAACAAAAGCAATGGAGCGCCCCGTATTATTGGGCGGCATTCACTTTGCAAGGTGAGTGGCGATAAAAAATTAGTATGAATGGAGAGACAGAAAATTTAATTTCCATGCAAACCGGCGCGCTTCGTGAGCCTGTGAAGAAAGCTGACAAATTGCTGGGACTTGAAATCCTGGATTTGTCTGTTCGTGAACCAAAACCAGCTCCGCATTTTAAAGTAAAAAGCACTGACGGAGCCTCGTTCATAAAGAAGTCTGCCGATCCGCATCACAAGAATGCCTGGCAATTGAGCGATCAGGAGAATAGCTTAGCCCTCGAGTTACATTTGCCCGAAAAACACGGCGTCACCTTGATTTTGGAAATGTGCCGGACGGAACATAATGACGATGACCATAACACTGACCCCGTCCTCATTAGTGTAAACGGCGACGAATGGTCATTAACATTGGACGCGCATCATCTCAAATTTTACAAGCAGTCTTTTTACCTGACGCATCATTGTTTGCAGGTCGGTAAAAATCTCATCAGTTTGCGCCGAGCGTGCAATGTTGAGACGGAAGTGCTGGTGAAATCAGCGGCGGTGATGCGCTTTGAAATTGAACAGCAAAAGCGCAGTGAATGGTGCTGGGCCGCAATCACTACCAGCCTGCTCAAATTCTTTACTCCTGAGACTGAAATTACACAATGCGAAGTTGTGCGTCACTGTTTCAGTAAAACCAAAGGCTTTGAAACGCCGAAGGATTGTTGCAAGAATTCCAAAACTGACGAATGCAATCGCCAGTTCAAATTGATAGATGCGCTGGATTTCATGGGAGTGCTTTCGATGCGCTGTAACTATCCGCTCTCCCTTGACGAAATTCGTGAGCAAATCAATCAGGGCGTACCCGTTGCCATCCGCATTAAATGGAACGGCGGCGGCGCTCATTTCGTCATGATCACGGCTGTCGGGCCGCCTGATCCCAGAGGCGATGATTTCACGTGGTTGCGCGTCTCTGACCCTAACGAGCCAACAGCTTTGTATAAATCATATAAAATTCTGAAAAAAGATAAGCGGGGAGAATGGTCGCATTCTTATTTGTTTGAAAAAGAAAGAAAACGTCATTCATAAAAATTCTGGAGGCAGTCATGCCCATTAAACCGTATGTACCACCGGCAGCATCTTTACGCGCCCTGCGCGAAGCGGCTCACATGACTCCGAAGGCCTATCAGCATAATGCCGCGATGATTAAAGATGTGCTCGCGGATGTTCCGTCACATTGGCCGCATCCTGTCTACGATGTCGGACTCAACGATCTGGCGCTTACGAATGGATTGAATAAAGCGGAAATTATAAGCTGGCGTTATTTGGCGCGTTCTGGAAATGATCGGAATTATGCGATTGAAGTTCAGATTGATGATGATCAAAGTCATACTTTTTCTGAACTGGACAAAGGCCCTCACATTGATGGACTTCGTCGAATTGTGACCGATGAAAGCATCATCAAAAAAGCGGCGGAAGTCGTTTATAAGCCTGCGGTCCTACGGATCAACGCGATGGGAATTTTTGCGGTGTGGCTTCGCACGACTGATGAGCAAAAAGAAATTCTAATTCCTTTGCCGCCGACCCGCAGCTATTTGGTCGCCTGGCAACAGTATTCCATCAAACATTTTCAGGATGCGCTGCGAGACAAGGCGAAAGCAAAAATCGCCAATGATTTTTCAGATGCTTGAACTCACCTCAACTATTCGATCGCGGATAGTTGTAAACTAAGGCGAACTATTTTCAGTTCGCCAAAACGTTTGCTCTTCACGAAGGAGAATTGATATGCCTAAAAAAGAAACTGATAAAAAATCCGATCAAACGAAGAAAGCAGAATCCTCTGCGCAACAGAAAAAGACCTCCCCCAAAGGAAAGAAATTAGAGATTGATGATATTGATGAATCAGGTGGCGGCGCGCCAGAGAATGCCAGTGGCAGCTAAGGATGGAAAATAAAACTACCGTCCACGAAGAACACGAAGGTCACGAAGTAGAGAGAAACCTCTTAACACTGTCTCTTCTTTCTTTCCTTCGTGACCTTCGTGTTCTTCGTGGTTAAGTTGTTTCGTTTTTGATTCTAAGTTCTGTTCGAGACCTTTATTAGTCTGCGGTGATTTGTCATGTTCAGATTGAATAGCTTTTATTTCCGCCGACAACCATTTTTCCTCACCTTTGGTTATTACACCTTGCTCATAATTTTTATGCAGGCAACAGCCACCTGCATGAGCCAGGAAATTCTCGCATCACTCGAACCAGGACAAGTAATTCAACGAAAAATGAATGGCGGCGAAACACACGTTTTTCATGTGTCGTTATTATCCGATCAATATTTTTCACTGTCTGTAGATCAACAAGGAATTGATCTTGAATTGAAAATCTTCAGTCCAACCCGTCAGCTTTTGGTTGAGACGGATGCGCTCAATAGTACGCAAGGCCCCGAAGTCGCTTCCATCATCGCCGCGCAATCCGGCAGCTACCAAATCGAAATCGTCTCGCCTGCTACAAATTCTCCTGCCGGATCGTATGAAGCAAAAATTCTCGCGCTCCGTTCTGCCACCGAACCAGATCAGCGATGGATCATCGCGCAACAATTTTATCTGGAAGGAAAACTACTAAGGGAAAACCCCAGTGCCGAAACGCAAGGGCAGGCAGTCCAAAAATTCGCGGAAGCCCTCAGAACCTGGCAGGTTCTGGACGACCGCTTAATGTTGGTTCACACGCTCTATTATTTGGTTTCGGTTTATCGGCGGCTTGGGCAAACGCAACACGCCCTGGTGTATTCCAGTTACGCACTTGAAATCCTCCGCGCCATCGGTCAACAGCGAGAAGAAACGGTGGCGTTGACTACGCTGGCGATTACGCTGACAGAGTTGGGCGAATTACCAAAAGCTTTAGAGTATTACGAACAATCCCTGGAACAGTGGCGAAAATTCAAAGATGCTTTCGGAGAGGCGCAAACGCTGATCAATGTAGGGCTGGTCAATTCTGAGCTTGGGGATACGCGGCTGGCATTGAATAATTTCAACGAAGCCCTCGCAGTTTGGCAAAAACTTGGAGATCGCTTTCAGGCGGCTGAGACTTTGATCCGCATTGGATCGGCGTATGAAAAGCTGGACGAATGGCAAAAGGCGCTGGAATTCACGACACAGGCGCAGTCGCTGTATCAGGAGATAAAAAACAAGCGTGGCGAAGCGGCGGCGCTCAACAATATCGGTTTGGTGTATGAGAGACTCGGCGAAGTGGGAAAATCTTTAGATTATTACAACCAATCACTCGTGATCTGGCGAACGCTTGGAAACCGCCGTGAAGAGGCTGAAATCCTCAACAACATCGGTCTGGCTGAATCGCGGCTGAACAACCAACCGAAAGCATTAGCGTCTTATCAACTAGCGCTCAAGCTCTGGCGCGAATCAGGAGATCGGCGCGGCGAAGCACTCGTACTGCAAAGATTAGGCGACCTGCAAAGCGCGGCAAAAGATTCAAAAACCGCATTTGAATTTTACAATCAATCACTCCCGTTGCTGCGCACTTCGGGAGACATTTTACGAGAATCCAGCGTACTCATCAGCATCGCCGACCTGCATCTCGCGCAAGGTGATCCAGCCAAAGCTAAGGAATTGCTAAAGCAGGCATGGACGATTCTGCAAGCCATCGGCAATCGCGCCAATGAAGCGCAGGCACTGTATAGCTTCGCTCGCGCGGAACGTGATTTGGGGAATGTTCATCAGGCGTTGCAACACATCGAAGCCGCGCTTGCCCATGCCGAAGCCGTCCGCACCAACAATGTCGGAAGCCAGCAATTACGGGCTTCCTATCTGGCTTCAGTGCATAAATTTTATGAACTCAACCTTGATCTTTTGATGCGGCTGCATCAAGCGCATCCAGCCGATGGATACGATGCCCGCGCGATTCAGGCCAGTGAACGCGCCCGCGCTCGCAGTCTCGTAGAGCTGTTGACTGAAGCCCGCGCGAACCTTCGGCAAGGCGTAGATAAATCACTGCTCGAACGTGAAGAAAAATTAGCGCAGCAACTAAATACCAAAGCACAACGTCAGTTATTAATGAGCACACAGCGCTCTAGCGAAGCGCAGCTGAAAGAACTCAAACAAGAAATCAGCGCGCTCGAAGATGAATACAATCAGGTCGAAGCTGACATTCGCAAAAGCAGCCCGCACTACGCTGACTTGACGCAACCGCAGCCGCTGAGCCTGTCAGAAATTCAGCTGCAGTTGGATGACGAGACGATGTTATTGGAGTATTCGCTGGGCGAAGAACGCAGTTGGTTGTGGGCTGTCAGTAAAAATTCCATTGCCAGTTTTCAATTGCCTAAACGAGCAGAAATCGAACAGGCTGCGCTTCAGATGCGAAATTTGTTGATTGCTCGCGGCCAAATTCAACGCGGAGAAACCGCCCGTCAACGCGAAGCAAGAATCATCCAGGCCGACTCACAATTCCCAAATGTTGCCGCTTCGTTAAGCCAGATGATTCTTAGTCCCGTGGCATCTCAATTGAAAAATCATCGCCTGGTCATTGTGGCGGATGGAGCGTTGCAGTATGTGCCGTTTGGGGCGTTGCCGGAAATGGTGGTCGGTGGTCGGGGGTCGGTAATCGGGGGGAAAGAAACATCCGCTGACAACCGACAAACTATCGCCAGAAACCGGCCACCGACCACCGACCACCGACCACTGATTCTCCGCCACGAAATCATCACCCTCCCCTCCGCTTCGACACTGGCAATTTTGCGCAAGGAAATTTCGGATCGGAAACCGGCGGCGAAAACATTAGCGGTGTTTGCTGACCCTGTATTTACCCGCGAAGAAGCGCGGACTCGAAACAAATCAAACAAAAAGATTTTCGCCAATCAACTGGCTCAGTCGCGCGAAATTGTTCACGAAAATGAAAAAGTTACAGCCGGAAATCTAAGCATTCAGCCGTTGCCTTTCACGCGGCAGGAAGCCGATCAAATTCTCGCGCTCGTACCCAACGCCGACAATTTACGATTCACGGATTTCAAAGCGACGCGTGCTGCCGCGCTGAATCCTGTACTGAGCCAATATCAGTATCTGCACTTTGCGACCCACGGCTTGATTGACAGCGAACGGCCCGGTCTCTCTGCACTCGTCCTGTCGCTCGTAGATGAAGCGGGCAATCCGCAAGATGGATTTTTGCGCGCACACGAAATTTACAATTTAAAACTTCCGGCGGAATTGGTAGTTCTCAGCGCCTGTCAGACCGGACTTGGCAAAGAGGTGAAAGGCGAAGGTTTGATCGGACTGACACGCGGCTTCATGTACGCCGGAGCCGCGCGCGTCGTCGTCAGTTTGTGGAGCGTCAACGACAAAGCGACGGCAGATTTGATGACGATCTTTTATCGGCAGATGCTAAAAGAAAATCAGCGCCCCGCTGCCGCTTTGCGCGCCGCGCAAATTGAAATGTGGAAGCAGAAGCAATGGAACGCGCCGTATTACTGGGCTGCGTTTGTGTTGCAAGGGGAATGGAGGTAAAAAACTTTGGGGAATAGACCACGGATTTGACGGATCATGCGGGTCTGCGCGGGTCTGAGTTTTATAAACCACGGAGCGCACGGAGTTTTTTGAGAGCAGCGGGAAATGGTAGACGAGAGAACATTCTAATGCAGATGGTCGCGCCTTTCTCTGTGTCCTCCGTGTTCTCCGTGG
>JAYTCQ010000292.1:0-5624 GCA_043736395.1 Blastocatellia bacterium
GGGGTTACATCTCGTGGTCAATCACGTGGCTATTGCTGATCCCCTTGTATATTTACGGCGTGCTGAACGATATTGCGCTCTTCAGTGGTGAACAACCCGCCTGGTTCACGGTGCTGAGTAATACGCTTTCACAGGCCTCTGACATCATCATTGCCCCGTTGCTCATGCTCGGATTTGTCCTGCTGTATGTTGACAGCCGCGTTCGCCGTGAAGGCTACGATTTAGAACTATTGGCGAATCGCTATTTACCTGCAGACAGCGTCAGCATTCCGCATGGCAGCTTCCCGATGGAAGTCCCGAAAGCCGAGAGCCAACTGCCCAAATCACCTGATGATTTCGATGATGATTTTGGTTCACAGAGCAATTTAACGGTTCTTTCTTTACGATAAAAACTGGAGATTATTTCTATAATGCAGTAATAAAAATAACCACGGAGAACACTAAGAACACGGAGTAAGAAGACAAAGTAGAATTTTTTTCTCCGTGACCTCCGTGTTCTCCGTGGTTATTTTTTCTTGCCCTGCTTGCGGTTAAAACTAAAACTCAATATGCAAAAATTTCATCGTTTTCCAACCTTCATTTTCCTTGCGCTGTTGGCCTTGACAATTTCCGCGCAAACAAATAAATCCTCGTCCAGCATTGATCAAAATCGTCTGGCGCAAATGAATGCGCGGATGAAATCCTTCGTCGACAAAGGGCGTACCGCAGGCATCGTCACACTCGTCGCGCATCGCGGACAGGTTGTCAATCTGAATGCCGTCGGTCATCAGGAATTAGAAAATAAAACTCCAATGCAGACCGATTCGATTTTTCAAATCGCTTCGATGACCAAGCCAATTACCGCCGTCGCCGTGATGATGTGCGAAGAAGATGGTTTGCTCACAGTGCTTGATCCCGTCGAAAAATACCTGCCTGAATTCAAAGACATCAAAATCAAAGACGGTGAAAAAATCTCACGCTTGATCACGATCCGAGATTTGCTGACGCACACGTCGGGAATGGGCGGAGGCTATCCCACAGCTACGGGGGACTTCATCAATTTTTATCGCAAACGTGATAAATCGCTCGCCGATTCCGTAAAATTATTCGCGCAAATGCCACTCGAAGTGCAGCCCGGAACGAAATGGATTTACAGCAATACGGGCATCGCGACAGCAGCAAGGATCGTCGAAGTTGTCACCGGAAAAACCTTCGAGAATTTTTTAGAAGAGCGATTATTTAAGCCACTGGCGATGAAAGATACGCATTTCTTTTTGCCGGAAAATAAAAATGCGCGCGTCGCTACAATTTATCAGCTGACGGATTCTGGGTTGAAAAAATCCGAGATTGAACCGACACGAAAAAACGCAATTTATCCTGCGCCTGAATCGGGATTGTATTCAACGGCGAGCGATTTGAATTTATTTTTGCAGATGCTTTTGAATGGCGGAAATTTCGGTGGGAAAAATTATCTTTCAAAACATTCGGTAGAATTATTGACCAGCAATCACACCGGAGAATTAAAAGGCGCGTGGTCGCCAGGGATGGGAATGGGCTTCGGATTTCAAGTCGTCCGTAATGTCGAAGGGATGTTTCGATTGCAATCCATCGGCACGTACACGCACGGCGGCGCGTGGCAAACGTATTATTTCGTAGACCCGAAAAAAGAATTAATCGGCTTGATTATGATGCAACGACAAGGTGGAGGCGGTGACACTTCGGACGAATTCAATGCATTCATTTCGATGGCATGCGCGGCTGTGAAATAATGTAGCGTAACCAGCCATGGTTGCGACAGGCTTTGGCACAAAGCCTAATCTATCACGCAATCACAACATCAAGAGACCACGTGTTACTGCATCTTCCACATCATTCCGTCTTCAAAATTCACCTGCTTAATTTTCGCTTCAGCAGGATAGGATTTTGTCGTTTTTGAATTTCCACGTCCGCAGGTACGTAAGATCGGTTGCTGTTGTTTCGTTCGATCAATATGAGTTCGACAAGGCCAGTGTGAGCTGACGCGCTTTGACAATATTCCAGTTTCTCCAGCTGCAAGATTTAGCTTTGTTTTGACTTCAGTGAAGGCAATTTCCTGATCCCCTTTAAAATACGGATCGGTAAATTCCCAAACAATTGAATTAATCTTTTTTGTTCCTTCGTTTTTGATTTGAAAGGAAGCGATGACCTGCATATGATTCGATTGACTCGATTGATTGAGAGAAACTTTGTCCTTAGAAATTTCGCGATACCGCTGATCAGAAGTCGGTTGCCAACTATCATCAGCGCGATATGCCGAAGGGGTTCCCATAGATTGGAAGTTTGGAGTTTCGACGGGTTTGAATACGAAATCGAAACGAATGGCTTTTACTTGTGATTCATTTTGCGGTTGTTTTTGTTGCGGTGAAATTTGTGCGCTTGCCGCAAAAGCAAAAAGAGCAAGAGCGATCCAACGAAACCGTTTGGCTGTTTTCATGTGACTGAACCTTTCGAAACCTCGTTCCTGTTATTGCGAAAACGACTCACGAATTTGCGCCACACTCCATCCAGCGCCAAGCGCGAGCATTAGCTTAATCCTCACTTTATGACTAGGCAAAACACCACCTAAAATCACACCAATATTCGTCAGCGTCTTCCCTGCTCCGGCATACGCATAGGTATCCAACACACGCCCGCGAGGACAACGCGAGGTAATCACGACGGGAATATTTTTCTTCACTGCGCGCTCAATCGCAGGCAGATATTCGGGAGGTACATTGCCGCGTCCGAAACCTTCCAACACAATTGCTCGAGTTCCCTGCTCCACCGCAAAATCAATAAATTTGCCATCGCCACCTGAAATTATTTTGATCGTTTCGACACGGTCTTCAATTTTTTCTGTCGCGATATTTTCGCGCTCTGTGAGACGGCGAGCAATAATGATGCGGTCTTTATCAATCATTCCGATAGCACCAAAATCTCTGCTCTGAAAAGTATCCACGGATTCCGTATGCGTTTTCGTAACTTCATTCGCCGCAATAATTTTTTCACTCATGGCAATAACGACGCCGATTCCACGTGCTTGCGGATCCGCCGCGACCCGTACCGCCGCCATTAAATTCGCAGGGCCGTCCCAGCTTAATTCAGAACTATTTCGCATCGCGCCGACAAAGACTACGGGCTTGTCGGAGTGCAAAATCAGATCAAGAAAATACGCCGTTTCTTCGAGCGTATCTGTCCCATGAGTAATGACGACACCATTGATTTTATTGTCCTGCAAGCATGCATTCACCTGCTGCGCCAAATCAAGCATGATTGCCGGAGTCACGTGCGGCCCCGGCAAGCGCGAGAAATTAATAATGTCAAAATCCGCGACATTAGAAAGCCCGTTCACACGTGCGACAATTTCTTCACCTGACAGCGCCGGAGCCGCTCCGCCCATCGTCGGATCAATGCTCATGGAAATCGTGCCACCAGTAAAAAAGATTGCAATATGTGATTTCATACGGAAGGCTAATAAGGGGTAGTAATCGAGAAAGTTCAATGAAAACTCAACAAGACAAACCATCATAAGCGATAATCGCAGCCACGCCAACAATTGTGTCCCCTTTAATAAAAATCCAAAAAACTGAATTACCATTCATAAATCTGTATACTTTTCACAAATTTTATAGGATTATTAATTTTTCTTATTGACATCCAAATCCATCATTGTAAAGCCTTTATATTAATTCTCAGAATTAATATAAAGATGGCATTAAATTTGCTTTATTGATGGCAAGTCATGTTCTAGGCTTGCTTTAACAAGAAGAACTCATTTTATAACTGACTTCACTAGATTATGTCTATAAAACACGTCATTTAGTAAATTACACAACGTAAAAGCGTCAGCCTCAAGAATACCGTCTAGCGGCTGCCTAATATTAACTCTCTCATTGGAGGATTTACATGAAATCAACATCACTCACAAGCATCCTGAAAAATGCTTTGACTATGCTGTTTTGTGCTGCCCTGTTATCGCTTGTCGCGTTTGCGCAAGAAACTTCAGGCAACATCGAAGGTACAGTTTCTGACGCTTCAGGAGCGCGCGTTCCGAACGCAACTGTTAAAGTCGAAGGTTCGGCTTTCTCAAGAACAACTACTTCCGGCGGCGACGGATTTTTCCGCGTCCTGCAAGTTCCGCCCGGTCTCTACAAAGTCACCGTCGGAGCCAGCAATTTCAGCAACGCTGTTGCCGAAGCTGTGACTGTATCCTTGGGTAAAACAACCGAACTGACCCTGTCACTCAAAGCTGGCAGCATTCAAGATGTCGTTACAATCACCGGCGATGAAGTCGCCCGTCTTGATCCTGCTGACAGTAAGATTCAAACCAACATCACGAGCAGGGTCATTGAGTCGTTGCCCAAAGGCACGAATATGACCAGCTTGCTGAAGCTTTCACCTGCTGCTCGCCCTGAAGCAAACAGCGGCGGATTCCAGGTTGATGGAGCGAGCGGATCAGAAAATTCGTTCATCATTGACGGTCAGGAAGTTAGCAACTTTCGTACTGGTGTTCTGAACACCAACAACAATTTGCCCTTTGCTTTCGTTCAGGAAATTCAGATCAAGACCAGCGGTTTTGAAGCGCAATACGGCGGTGCAACTGGTGGTGTGATCAACGTTGTAACCAAAGGTGGTTCCAATGAGTTTCACGGTTTAGGTGGAATTGAATTCGAACCAAATCAATTGTGGGCAGGTCCACGTCCTGTATTTAATGGATATCGAGGTGGTATAAATACGGCACTCCCTGCAACTGGTGCTAACTTCATTCAAATCAACGAATACTTGAGACCAAAGAAAGATGATTTCAAGAATCTTTACCCATCCTTTGCAATTGGCGGACCGATCAAAAAAGATCGTCTCTGGTTTTTCACCAGCTACGCTCCGCAAATTTTTGATACTAAACGTACTGCCCAATACTTCACCTCAGATCCGCGTACACGAACGCAGACTGCTTCGCAGGCTTACCATACACGTGTGAGACAAGAATATTGGCAAAGCAGAATCGACGCTTCTCCTGTTGATAGCCTGCGTTTGTCTGCAACCTACACCTGGAATCCGATTGTTCAGCGTGGAATATTACCTTTTAATAACTTCCAGAACGGCAGCAATATTTCACTTGGTGGTATTGTTCCATCAGTGAATTTCGGTGGTTCTACCGGAATCTTAACGGGAAATGGATTAACCGACAAACAAGGTGGGCGTCAAAATTCTGCGAACGTGTCCACGCAAGCCGTCTGGTCACCAACCAGCAGCCTGATTGCTAGTTTCCGCTTTTCACGCGGCTTCCTGAATGAAAAATTAAACTCATATTTCATTCCACAACAAACACGTTTTCGTTGTATTAATCTTGCTCCCTCAGCCACTTCAGGTGCAGGGTGCGGACTTGGATTTGATTCTATCCCGAATAACACTAACGTCAATTTTGATGTTTCTGTGCGTAAGAACTTTGAAGGTGATGTCAGCTATATCAAAAATGGCTTGATCGGTCGCCACGAATTCAAAGGTGGCTATCAGTTCGCAAAAGTCACCAATGACGTGAGCCGTGGATATGTCCCTTATGGACGAATTGATTTGAGCTACGGCTTAAACATTAATGATCTAACCGGACGTAATGACCCCGTCTCGCC
>JAYTCQ010000293.1:0-7918 GCA_043736395.1 Blastocatellia bacterium
CGGAATTTCTTCGATGTTATTCGATAGTGCGGGCGTGTGATCCAGAATTATTTTGAGAGCGTCTTCAATTCGGAGCATGGTCGTCGTTGGAAAAATAGACCACGGATAACGCGGATGAAACTGGTTTACGCGGATCAGATCAGCGAAAACCCGCACGATCCGTAAAATCCGTGGTCTATTTCCTGGAATTAAAAAAGCCGCTCGACTTTTAAAGCGAGCGGCTTTTTCTATTTATATAATGCCAATACTTAAAAAGTAGTGGCGGAGCCGACGGGACTCGAACCCGCGACCTCCGACGTGACAGGCCGGCGTTCTAACCAACTGAACTACGACTCCGCATTTTCAAACAAATCATTCAAATCTGCTGTCACAAACCTGAACTCCTGTGGAATTGGTAGGCACGGAGGGACTCGAACCCCCAACCTTCTCCGTGTAAAGGAGACCGTCTACCATTGACAGTACGTGCCTGCCTCACAAGAGCCGTTATAGTACAGATCACAGCTTGGACTGTCAAGACACTCAAAATCGCAAATGTAAATTTACGGATACGCTTGAGGTTTTATGTTTCTATAATTGAGTCGTCAGTAGTGACACTTTTCTCAATAGTCGCACCACTATTTCATTAGTCTCAGTAGTTGAGGCTCTAAGCGGTTTGGGCTAGCCATCCGCGAAAATCTCCTCGACTATTTGATCCATTCATCCGCCACCATCGCGTCCGCTTCAACCGGGACGCGCGGAAGATATTCCTTACCGGCTACAACCATTTGACTAGAGATAATCGCCGCCACTTCATTGGCAATTTTTTCGTCGCACTCGACAACGAATTCATCGTGAATACAATGGATGATTTGCGCATCGAAAGTGTGCAAAGCCGCATCAATTAAAATCATGGCGCGCTTAAATAAATCTGAACTCGTACCCTGAATCGGAGCATTTTTTCCGACTCTTTTGAGTGCGCCGAGTTGCGTTCGATCTGTTGGATCAAGGCTGAATTTCCATAGCCTTCCTGACGCGGAACGGCATTCGCGTTGTGTCACTGCTGTGTTTGCCGCTTCGGTCAGCCAACGCGCGACGCCGGGATACGCTGCGAAATATTTTTCAATTAGTTTTTCAGCAGCTTGAAAACTACTGTTGATGCGGTTCGCTAAACCTTCCGCTCCCATTCCGTAAACCAAGCCGTAATTTAGGGATTTGGCCTGTGTTCGTTGCTCGTGAGAAACATCAACTAGCGGAATTCCGAGCATCTGCGAAGCCGTTGCGCAGTGCAAATCGGCTCCGCTCGCAAAGGCTTCCAGTAATGCTTCGTCGCCGGAAAATTCAGCTAAAATTCGCATCTCGATTTGGGAGAAATCGGCAATGACAAGTTTTTTTCCTTCGGGAGCGCGAAAGCATTGACGATATTTTTTTTCATTCGGAACCTGATGCAACCCCGGCGAAGCGCATCCCATTCTGCCGGTCGGAGTTCCAATCTGTCGAAAATTCGGATGCAGGCGTCCTGTCACGGGATTAATAAAATCAAGCAAAGGCAGGCCGTACGCGGAAAGGCTCTTACTTAACCCGCGATACTGGAGCAGCAACTCAATGATCGGTGATTCCCGCGCCAGATTATGCAAATATTTTTCATTAGTGCTGTCAACTTTGATACCCAGCCGATTCAGCGCGTCTTTAATTTGCGCCGGACTGTCAAGATTAATACTGGTCGTCGCTTCTTCAAACAAACTCATTTGCGGCAACCCGGCGCTTAATTCCTTGCGCAACTTGTCGGCAACCTGATGATACTCGGCTTCGGTTTCTGTCACCTGTGAACGCCAGCAAGTGGAGTCTAAATAAATTCCCGCGAGCTGCATCAAAGCAATGGGATTAACACAATCAAATTCCAACTGCGCGACTACTGTTAACGATAATTCTTCTAATTTCTCCTGCATTTTTTCGCGCAGAGCCAGCAAGACCTGCGCATCAAGTGCAGCGTATTCAAGCTGCCTATCGCTCAATTCTCCCGACCAATCGCTGAGCTGAGAACTCTTATCCATTTCAAGATTTAAGAATTTGTACGTCGTCGCTTCAAGGCTGTGACGATCACTTTCACGACCTGCGCTGATTAATAAACTCGCAAGATATGTATCAAAAGTTGCGCCAAGTTTTGTCTGTAAATGATGCCACAAAAACGAAGCGTCAAATTTTGCATTGTGCGCAATTTTGATGGGAGCATTCGCCGCGAGTAAATCTAAAACCGGACGCAATTCATCAGCAGGAAATTGAAATAAATCAATGATAAAACTTTCGTCCGCAGTCGCCAATTGCAGCAAGCGCAGTCGTGCCTGATACGGATCAAGTCCGGTCGTTTCTGTATCAAATCCGATGTAAAATTGTTGGCTGAGTTTGGCTACGGCGGATTGTAAACTTTCAGAATTTCTGACAATCGTAATTTTCATGGTACTGCTTTTTCGTCGAGCATCGTTTGGATACGCTGCTTCACTTCACTAATTAACGTGTCGTACTGGACATCGTTGTGTGCTCCCGGAGCCGCATAAACAGGGTCTCCGAAGCGAATCGTCACTTTTGAAAAACTAATTTTATTGGAACCTCGCGCCCACACCTTCCATAATCCATCGAGCGCGACGGGGACAATTGGCACGTTCATTTCTGAAGCTAATATCGCGGCCCCTTTGCGGAACGGATGCAACTTCCCTTCAAATGATCGTTCGCCTTCGGGATAAATATTTAAGATCTTTCCAGCGCGCAATCCTGCCGCTCCGGCACGCATCGCGCTCAATAAATTTTTATTGGGATCAACCGGAATAACATGCAGGAATTCTGCCATTCGCAATAAAAATTTCGTCGGGAAAAGTTCACTCATGCCGACATGAAAAATCTCTCGAAAGACCGAATAAGGATACGATGCACTCACCAGAATTCCGTCGAGGTAGCTCTGATGATTCGGGCACACAATGAACGGGCGCTTCATTTGCGATAGTTTTTCGACGCCGACAATTTCCAGCCGAAGCAGGATTTTCGCGGCGGCGGCGATCACTTTCAAAATACAAAAACTTACAACCGCAAAGATCGTGCGATGCTTGAGATATTCTTTCACTTCAGGCGCGTCCGGCGAAGCAGTCGTCAACATTTCGTGCCAATTATTACCGTTCGCAGTATCATCAATTTTCACAGCTGCCAGATTTGGTGCTTGGTTGTTTGCGAGCTTGATAACATCACCAACCGTCAATGCTGCTGCCGAAGCTTGTGGATCTAATTCAACGCCGAGTGTTTGCTCAATACTGACCTGCGCTTCGGCACGTGCCAGAGAATCCAAGCCCAAATCCAATTCCAAATGCATGTTGGGATGAACTTCTCCGGTGTCATTCGAGTGCTTTTTGATGGCTGCAATGACTGCACGTCCGACCAGAGAATTAACGAGCGTATGATCTGAATCCGTAAACTCAAATTCCTCTACATCACGCGTTTGGCTGCTGACTTCACCTGAGTCTTCGATCTGCTTTTTCAATTCAAAACGCTTGATTTTACGGGTCGCAGTGCGCGGCAAAGCCTCCGCCCGCACAATATAATCACGAACTCTTTGATACTCCGGCAGCTCCCTGCCCAGCCCATCCAATTCCCAGCGAATCAGCTCCCGCGCATTCGCAATTTGATTAGCTTTCAGATATTCAAAATCAGGGACGATGATCGCGCAGAGTTTTTCCGCTCCAGCCATATTTGACGATGTATCACGAATGCCCAGCACACAAATTTCTCCGACCATCGGAGATTTTGAATAGTGCGCTTCGACATCTTCTGGATAAACATTTTTGCCCGACGGGAGAATGATGACATCTTTGCTGCGACCGACGATGAACAAATGTCCGGCCTTGTCCATGTGCCCCAAATCACCGGAGCGAAACCATCCGTCCGCCGTGAACGCTTCAGCATTTGCTTCAGGATTTTTGTAATATCCCGGCATCACAATCGGGCCGCGAATCAGCACTTCGCCCACGCCATCGGCGTTCGGTTGATCAATTTTTACTTCAGAATGATTGAGCGGAGTGCCAACCGATCCCACCAAATTATCCTTAAAGTTCGTCGCCGTTGCCGCGCCTGAAGTTTCGGTTAATCCGTAGCCTTGCAGCACTGTAAAACCAAGCCGATGATAATCAATCGCGACGCTCGCATCGAAGCTCGATCCGGCGGAAATCGTCAAATATAATTTGCCTCCAAAGCCATCGTGGACGCGCTTGAACAAAACCCTACCAAGATTCACATGCAAATAGTCGCGCGTAAAACCGTTGAGCCGCAACATCCCATGAAAGAGTTTCTGCACAAGTTTTGGCTGCGTACGTACCGTATCAAAAATCTTTTTGTGAAACAGATACCAAAGTCGCGGAACGCCTGTCAACGTAGTCACGCCGCCTTCTTTTAATCCACGGACAATTTCTTCAGGAGTCAGTTCCTTAATGTAAACAATTTCCGCGCCAATCGTCGTCGCAATCCACAAATTCACAATTTGCGAATACGCATGAAACATCGGTAACAAACTTAAAATCACTTCCTGATCAGACAGATTCATGATTTCCTGCAAGCCATCAGCTTCAGCAAAAATATTACCGTGCGTGAGTGGAACGGCTTTCGGGACTCCGGTCGTTCCCGACGTATACATCAAACACGCCATATCATCTGGTTTCGCCGGAGTCGGAGCCGCATCAAATTCTTTGGTTGTTGGAGTTGTCGCCCAATTTTCAAATACTTCGTACTCGCTGGACGGTTCCATTGGACGCATTGCGACGACGGGAATTTTTCGTCCGATGAGGGTTTCGATCTCACGAAATTTGTCCATCGAAGCGGGCGAGACAAAAGCTAATTTGGCTTCGGAGTTAAGCACGAAATTCGCGAGAGTTTCTGCCTTGGCAGAAGGATCAAAAGGAACGGCGACGGCGCCACGATACAAAATTCCAAGATACGCGACTGCCCAGTTGGGATGGTTTTCGCCGAGCAAAATAACGCGATCCCCTTGCGCGATTCCTGCCTGCGGAAGCCGAAATGCAATACTGCGCAAACGCTTCAGCATTTCACTGAAAGTTGTTGTTTCAACGTGTTCGCCCAGCAGCTTCATCGCAACTTTATTGGGACGAGCTTCAGCGGCTTCAATCAGCTTTTCGCAAAACGTAGTAGCCATGTGTTTGGAATGGTGATTCGGAAAAATTTGTACACAGCAAAATTACCATATTCGATTCGTGAGGCAAAATGATGTCCGATAAACTTTAGTTTGTCGAAGGGCGTGGCGATGAGAAACTTCGACAAACTAAAGTTTATCGGACAGGGGTCACATCGAATCTGTATACTCGCCAAAAACCCTGCGCATCGCATCCGCAATTTCTCCGAGCGTCGCGTACGCCTCAACCGCTGTGATAATTTTCGGCATCAAATTCTCTCCCGATTTTGCAGCAGCTTCCACTGCCGCTAACGCTTGCAGAGCCGCGTCGTTATTACGTTCTGCGCGAATTTTCTGAACGCGTTGCCTTTGAGATTCTTCCGTTGCCGGATCAATTTTCAAAGTTGGAATTGGGACTTCTTCACCGACTTGAAACTTATTGACACCGACTACGATTTGAGTTTTCGCTTCGACTTCTTTTTGATAATCGTAGGCAGCGCGTTCGATTTCGCGTTGTACATAACCCGCTTCGATCGCAGAGAGCATTCCGCCCATTTCATCAATTTTTTTGATGTAATCCACAGCGCGCGCTTCGATTTCATTCGTCAAAAATTCAATCGCGTAGGAACCGCCAAGCACATCTACAATATCTGCCACACCAGATTCATGCGCGATGACTTGCTGTGTCCGCAATGCAATTCGCGCCGCGTCTTCTGTGGGTAAACTTAATGCTTCATCACGGCCATTCGTATGCAGCGATTGTGTACCGCCGAGCACCGCCGCCAACGCTTGCAGCGTCGTACGAATCACATTCACTTCCGGCTGCTGCGCGGTCAGTGTCGAACCTGCAGTTTGCGTATGAAATCGTAGCATCAAAGATTTTGAATCCTTCGCTCCAAAACGCTCTTTCATGATTTTTGCCCACAACCTGCGAGCAGCTCTGAACTTCGCAACTTCTTCTAAAAAATTGTTATGCGAATTGAAAAAGAACGCGAGGCGCGGCGCAAAATCATCAATCGCCAAGCCTGCATCAAGCGCAGCCTGGACATAACAAATCCCATCCGCCAGCGTGAAGGCAACTTCCTGTACCGCAGTCGAACCGGCTTCGCGGATGTGATAGCCGCTAATCGAAATCGTATTCCAGTTCGGCACGGACTCAGCGCAGTACGCGAAAATATCTGTGATGATTCTGAGAGAAGGTTTGGGCGGATAAATGTAAGTTCCGCGTGCGATGTATTCTTTCAAAATATCGTTTTGAATCGTCCCGCTGAGTTTTTCCGGCGCGACTCCCTGTTTCTTTCCAACCGCGATATACAACGCCAACAAGATCGAAGCCGTAGCATTGATCGTCATCGAAGTCGAAACTTTATCGAGCGGAATTCCATCAAATAATTGCTCCATATCCGCGAGCGAATCAATGGCGACGCCAACCTTCCCGACTTCACCGAGCGACATCGAATGATCGCTGTCATAACCAATCTGCGTGGGCAGATCAAACGCTACGGACAAGCCCGTCGTGCCTTGCGAGAGCAAATATTTATACCGTTCGTTGGATTCCTTCGCCGTAGAAAATCCCGCGTACTGCCGCATCGTCCACAACCGCGAACGGTACATCGTTTCATAGACGCCGCGCGTGAACGGATATTTTCCCGGCGTGCCGAGTTCGGAATTTTGAATGTCTTCGGCGGTGTATTCGTTTTTCAGTTCGATGCCTGATGACGTGATGTTTTTCATAACAGGATTTTAGCCAACAGAGTCAGGAAAGAGAACAGAAGAATGAGTAATTGTCAGGAAAAGATTTTTTGAATTTTAATCTGCAAAATTCACATTCTCTTAACCCGCAAAGCGGGTGTAAGAATAAAGCCTGGGGTGATAACCCCAGGAGGATTAGCCATCAAATTATTCAGCCCGCGTGAGCGGGCGACAGCCATTACAATTATCTCGAACTATCTATCACCCGCTTCGCGGGCTATGAAATTAATTCCGCGCTTTCCTGTGGTTCCGCGCTGCTGCGCTCCACCACAGGCTTTATGCTGACGCCCACTTTGCGGGCTGAAAATCATCCTATTCATCCCAATAATCCTTACGAAAATGGTGATAGCCAAACGTGACTAACAACGCAATTAGCGATGACCAAATAGCGACTGTGAATGTCACGTTCCATAACGATTCTCTTGGATCACAAGCACAAGCAATTTGCGGATTCGTTGGCCAATACACTATAGGAACATTCGAATTTTGAATGCCTAAATCGCTATTCAATCCAGAGTTCAGAATTCCAGATTCTGTCAGATAACCTTCTTTACTGATCCAAGATTCAACTTCGATATGGCTCGTATCAATTCTTTTCCCTGTTGTCCATTGACCGCTTCGACTAAGCCTGAAATATTTCATCCAATCGCCAAAAATCCCCCACACCAATGCAACCATTACAAACGAACTCAGAAAAACCCCAGAATACAAAATCACTCTTCTTTTGAAATATTGCGCTCTCGTTTTCATACACTCAGATCCGCGAAAACCCGCATTATCCGCGTCATCCGCGGTCTATTAATTTACAAAACTCTTAACACCACACACTTCAAATAATACGTTTCCGGCACAGTCAACAAGATCGGATGATCCCTTCCCTGCAAGCGTTTTTCAATGACTTGAATCATTCGCCCCGCGTCGTTCGCCGCGTCTGCCAGCATCTCCATAAACATACTTTCCGACACGTGGTACGAACACGAACAGGTAATCAAAATCCCTCCCGGCTTCAACAAATGCAGCGCGCGC